>JAFYCG010000138.1 GCA_017539825.1 Solobacterium sp.
AGCAAAATCACAAAGATTACAGATGATACCGTCACGCCTCTTCTGAAAGAATGTGACTTCAAGATTGCTTGTGATGTCGATAATCCGTTATGCGGCGAAAACGGTGCAAGTGCGATATACGGACCACAGAAAGGCGCTACCCCATCCATGATCATGCAGATGGATGAATGGCTGAAGAACTTTGCGGCTTTGACACATGAAAAATACGAAAAAGCAGACCGTCTGATTCCCGGAACCGGTGCTGCCGGCGGATTGGGATTTGCCTTCCTCTCTTACACAAATGCCGTTCTTGAATCAGGCATCAGCATCGTTCTGAAAGAGACAAAACTGGAAGAGTATGTCAAGGATGCAGATCTCGTTGTAACAGGAGAAGGAAAACTGGATGCACAGACCGTCATGGGAAAAGCACCGATCGGTGTTGCGGGCATTGCGAAAAAATATGGTAAACCGGTTATCGCATTCAGCGGTGTAGTGTCAAAAGATGCCGTTGCGGTCAATGAACACGGCATTGATGCATTCTTCCCGATTCTCAGAAGAGTTGCCACAAGAGATGAAGCTATGAGTTATGCAATTGCAAGACAGAATATGGTGGATACTGCTGAGCAGGTATTCCGCCTGATAGAAGCAGTGAGGTAAAAAAAATGGAAGCACAGTTTACAACATTAGGAGCAATGATCGGTCTCTTGATCGCTATTGTTCTGATTATTAAGAAAGTACAACCTGCATATTGCCTGATTCTGGGTGCACTGGTCGGCGGTATTATTGGGGGCGGAGGATTGGATACAACGGTCAGCACCATGGTATCCGGTGCTGCATCCATGATGTCCAGTATCCTCCGTATCCTGACCAGCGGCATCCTTGCCGGTGCATTAATCAAAACCGGTTCAGCCCAGAAAATCGCCGAAACCATCGTCGACAAGCTCGGTGAAAAAAGAGCTGTTGTTGCGATCGCTGTAGCCACAATGATCATCTGTGCTGTCGGTGTATTCATCGACATCTCCGTTATCACAGTTGCTCCGATTGCCCTGGCGATTGCCGAAAAAGCAGGTATCTCCAAGCCGGGAATCTTATTGGCTATGATCGGTGGCGGAAAGGCCGGAAATATCATTTCCCCTAACCCGAACACCATCGCCATCTCAGAAGCTTTCCAACAGGATCTGACATCCGTTATGATGCGCAATGCAATCCCTGCAGTATTCGCTCTCATCGTTACAATCCTCTTATCCTCAAAGCTTGCCAAGGGTGATCTTCGTGTCACTGCAGAAGACCTGGAAAAGAATGAGAACCACGATCTGCCATCTTTCTTCACCGCAATCCTAGGTCCGGTATGTGTCATCATCATGCTGGCATTAAGACCGGTTGCAGGCATCACCATCGATCCGCTGATTGCTTTACCGGTAGGCGGTATCATCTGTACGCTGGCCACAGGAAATGCCAAGAATCTTGTTTCCTATACGGAATTCGGTTTGTCCAAGGTCATTGGTGTATCCATCCTTCTGATCGGCACAGGAACCATTGCCGGTATCATCAAAGCCTCTGCACTGCAGTATGATGTGACAAACATCCTTGAAGCAATGAATATGCCTGCATTTATTCTTGCTCCGTTATCCGGTATCTTAATGGCAGGTGCAACCGCATCTACAACTGCAGGTGCTACCGTAGCTGCTCAGACATTCTCTCCTACTCTGCTGGCTTCCGGCGTATCCGGATTAGCAGCAGCGGCAATGATTCATGCAGGTGCTACCGTTGTAGACTCTTTGCCACACGGATCCTTCTTCCATGCAACAGGCGGTGCCGTATCATTGAAGATCTCCGAAAGGATGAAACTGATCCCTTATGAAGCATGTATCGGATTGACCAGCACATTGGTTTCCGTAATCATGTATCTGCTCATCAAATAAAAAGACTTCACAATGAGGTCTTTTTTATATGAAATCTCCTTTAACTTTTCCTTTGATTAATCTACCTCCGGCAATATGCAGTGAAGGGTATTGTGATGCAAGATCTTTGCAGGCTTTCTCTATACCGCTGCCACCCGAAGTCGCAAACAAACGGATCACTTTACCGCTAAAATCATATGTCTCCAGAAAGGTATTGATGATTGTCGGAGCGGTATACCACCAGATCGGAAAACCGATATACACTTCTTCGTAGGTTGAGAAATCAAAATCCTTCTTTTTTAAAGCAGGACGGGAAGAGGTGTTTTTCATTTCCACGGAGCTTCTGCTTTTCGGATTCAGCCAGTTCAGATCTGCTTTTGTGTATGGTGTTTCCGGTTGTATTTCAAACAGATCCGCACCGATCAATTCCGCAAGTTCTTTTGCCTTTCTTTCGGTTCTCCCGGAAGCACTGAAGTAAGTAACAATCTTTTTCATATTATTTCTCCCTGACTCTTTTACCTGTCATATGGTCAATGGTCAATTCCAGAATGTTTGCCCTGCTTCCATCCAATTGCATTTCTTTTAAAACAGATTCTTCTGTAGGCATGTATTTCATTCCAAATGTATACAAGTGTTTTTCTTTTTCCTGTGCATCTTCAATGATGCGGATTCTGCCAAAGCAGACAACACTGTTAAAGTGATACCACCAGCTGCCTTCCTCTTTGACACCATCATCCAATACCGTAAAACAGACTTTATTGTCAGCTTTGATGGCATCCAGCTTATGTCCGCTTAATGCACAATGAAAATAGAGTTTACTATCATCCAGTACAAAATCCATAGGCACGCCATACGGATAACCATCTTCTCCAGTTACCGAAAGAATACCTCTTTTTGCATATTGCAGAATCTGCATACATTCTTCTTCGGAAAGCTGTTGGTTTTTTCTTCTCATTTCACGAAACATATTTCCCTCCTCAATACATGACAATCTGCATCATCATTTCGTAATAATCATGCAGTTCATTGTTTGCCCAGGCACAACGGCTGCCGTCAATAACAAATTGTTTATACTCGCTTTCACTGACTTCCTCGCCATTGCAGTAATATCTGTAGTCCGAATGTTCAGGATCATCCGTTCCGTAATTGCCTGATGTGATTTTTTCAAAGTTACCGTTGTTGATGGAATAGATCTCATCCTGATGCACTTCCGAGCAGTCACTCGAATCTGCAAAGTAGTTTTCGCCTTTATAGTACAGCAGCTTGCCGTAAAGATGCAGTTCCTTTAATCCTTCTTCGGTGTATGTGATCAGTTCCTCGCCATAATCCGGATTATCATAATACAGATGCAGTTCGGGAATTTCATCCCCGTTGATATCCGTGAATCCATAATAATGCGTGCTTACAGGTTCGTTGTAAACATGATATACATGATTATCGGCAATGTATGTAATATATGCTTTTTTCCATTCCTCCATGTCAGGATGATTCTGCAGAAAATAGACTTTGTCCAATGCTGCATAAACAGAACCGTCAAGAACTTCGTTGCTGATGGTATAGGAAGTCACTTTTTCTTCATGAATGTCTGCAGTGAATACATACACCTGATCTCCGATATACTTTGCATACATGACTGCTTCATTAAGATCATATGCCCGATACCACCCCTGTCCTGTGACGTTTTGATCAAATTGTTCAACAGAATCCCCTATTCTGCTTCCGCAAAACAGGACATCTCTGTTTCCGCTGTTTTTAACGGTGAAAATCCGGAAATCCGGATAATAGGAATTGTACTCCCAGCTGACAGTCAATCCATCGGCTTCATAGATGTTTTCACTTGTTTCTTTCATGGAAAGAACATCCACAAGCCCTTCCCAGTTGCCGGTATACGCATCAATATCAATTCCCTCTGCTGTTTCTTTTGCAACAGGTGTTTCTTCCGTTTCCTGTGTTGTTTCAATAAAAGAACTTTCTTCTTCCGATTGGGAAGATTCCGCAGTTTCCATTGATGAAATCATTCTGTTTTGTGCACTGCATGCAGTACATACTGCCAATAAAAATATCAAATATTTTTTCATATCATTTTCCCATTACTGAAACGTCTTATTCTTCTTTCTGCTTTCTGCCACCCATTCCGGCATTTCATGAAAAACATCCAGCGCATGAATCATTGCACCGGGAAGCATGTATGTCTTCAGACGGCTTACATGCTCGATTTCCGGAAGGAATTCTTTCTGTAATGCTTTTGCAAGCTCTTCTTGAATTTCATCCACATTCGGTGTCAGCTCACTGTACAAAATAATCTTTTCCGGAGCCATGGTCGTGATAAATGCCAGAAGGCCTTTTGTGACAACTTCCATGGCACCTTCCGGTGTCAGGCTTTTTTCTACCGCCTGATCAACAATCTGTTTCACCAGAAAACCGATTTCACCCGCCGCATGTAATCTGCCTGTATACAATTTGTCATCGATGATAATGCCTGCACCGGGAAGAACACCTTTTGGCTGAAAATAGAAAATCATGTTCTTTTCTTCCTTATACATGGCATGATATCCAAGGGCAATCGCATTGACATCATTGATCAGTATGACAGGGATGCCGTATTTATCTGTTAATGATTTGCCGAGTTCCGTATTGATAAAACCATATCCGATCAGATTCAATACACCATGGTATGTAATTCCCGGAACAGCAATGGAGATTGCATCAATATTCTTATGTCTTGCGACAATGTAATCCATCAGGTCTTCCAGATCCTGTAATGCAAATGTCTGCTTGATAACTTCCTTGTCCAGGGTTCTTTTGCCATGATCATAAATCCGATATCCGAAACGGATCATATCCTTATGGTTGATCATGCCCAATGTCAGAATGCGGTAGTTGTTTTCAAAAGGATCAATCGGATCGGGTTTCGGTTCCTTCTGTTTCATAACTGCTTTTGTCCGTTCGCTCATGATCAGTTCAATGATGCCGCCCGTGTTATACTGTGCAAAAACAGCAGCAGGAATCTTTAAGACAATCTGATCCTGAAAGATTTCTCGTACCTTGTCATATTCATAATGGATCTGCGGCGCAAGAAGAATCACATCATAGTCAAACCCTTTCTCATAGAGATGACTAAATGAAACGGCAGAAAACACATAATCCAGCTTCAATGTTTCGGCAGCTTTGTTTAATTCCTGTGCAAAGAAGCTTGTGGTCAAGGCACTCGAACAGCTCAGAAGGACATTGCATTTCTGTTTGTTTTTCAAGTTCTTTAATGTATCCAGAAGTTCCTGAAACAGGTTCTTTGCATGGTTTTCATCTTTCAGCTGGAAATGCAGATAAAAGGATATCTCCCCGTCAGCACTGTTTAAGATCATCAGTTCAATGATATCCTGCTCATGAAATACAATGCTTGCTTTTGCATAACCTGCATCAATATCAATCCGATCAGAGCTTTCCTGATAAGAAAAAGGACTCTGTACCTGTTCTTTAATCCATGCTTTATATTGCAAAGTATCCATTTTTGTCTCCTTTTC
>JAFYCG010000139.1 GCA_017539825.1 Solobacterium sp.
ACCCTGGGGCACAGGGAATCCCATAAGCTCGGGTAATCTGGACACACTGGTGTTCTTGACCGAGAAGCCCCCACCTCTTAGCTTCAGCGAAGGTGGTGGGAGTATGTCACTCGCAACCATTGCATTGCCTGCTTTGACAGCTGATCCTACCACGTAAACTTCAGAACAGAGTTTTTCAGCAGTTTCCTGTAACGGGTTATAAGCTTTATAACCAAATGCAGATACAACTGTAGCTGCAGGAACGGTAACTGTTGCTCCGTTTGGATCTGTGTAGCTGACACCGTTTTCCGTGATTTCAGATACTTTTGCGTTAGTAATGACATTGACATGCTTGTTGGCAAGCATCTTCAATAATCCATCTTTGTTCTGGAATGCCATGTCATTCAGGATATCCTTCTGCATTTCCAGGATTGTGACAGGGAAGAAGCTTGTTTCAGCGATGAATTCAGCTGTTTCTCCTCCGACTTCACCACCGCCGCAGACAACGACCGGTCCCGGTAACGGTTCTTTTACGCCATAGAGGATATCTTCACCGGTTACAACGTTCGGGGAATCGATTCCCTTGATCGGCGGCATCAACGGTTTGGAACCTGTTGCGATAATGATTGCTTCAGGAGAGAATTCTTTTATTGTCTCTTCTGTAACCTCTGTATTCATCAAAATCTTAACACCGAGTTTCTGACACTGTGCTCTGTAGGAAGAGATGACTGTGGATAATTCACCTTTTCCCATCGGATAAGTAGCTGCTCTGAAAGCACCGCCTAAATGACTGTCTTTTTCAAACAATGTGACATCATGTCCTTTTTGAGCGGCAGTTCTGGCAGCCATTAATCCTGCAGGACCTCCACCGATAATCATGACCTTCTTTGCCTTTTCAGCTTTGTTGAGATTGTTCTGGTATTCCAGACCGACATTCGGATTTACAAGACAGTCAACATAACCCTTGAAGAACAGAGAGTTTCCGCAACCCTGCAGACATCCCAGGCAGTAGTTGATTTCATCAAAACGGCCTTCTTTTGCCTTGTTTGGCAATTCCGGATCAACAATGGAACCTCTACCCATGCAGACAAAGTCTGTTTTGCCCATAGCAATCAGTGTTTCAGCCATGTTTGGATTATTAATTCTGTTAGCGACAAGTACAGGAATATTCACCAGTTTTTTGATGTTCATGGCTGCTTCCATGTTGAAAGCGTGATCTGCAGCCATCGGGGCAATAACCTGATGGATTGCATCGGAAGCATAGACACCGTTGGACACGTTGATAGAATTGAAACCTAATTCTTCAACATGCATGGCAAGCTGATAGCTTTCTGCTTCGGTTCTTCCTCCTGCCACAAATTCATTGGCAGAGAATCTGATCTGGATCGGGAAATCTTCTCCGACATTTTTTCTGATTTCAGCATAGACTTCATCCAGGAATCTGACTCTGTTTTCAAAACATCCTCCATATTCATCCGTACGCTTGTTGATGAAAGGTGAAAGGAACTGTGCAATCAGGTAACCATGACCTGCATGAACTTCGATACCGTCAAATCCGGCTTTTTTAGCTCTTAATGCAGCTTCACCGAATTCTTTGACAAGAGTATGAATCTCATCAATGGTGATTTCACGAGGCAGTGTCTGACAAAGAGGATCTTTGATGGCACTTGGTGCAACCGGCTGTACTCCGCCTGTGGATAATAAAGTGGATTGTTTGCCCGGATGATACATCTGACAGAAAATTTTAGCACCGTATTCATGTGCTGCATCTGTCAATTTTTTAGATCCTTCAATCTGTTCATCTTTCCAAAGACCCGGGATACGGGCATATCCTTTACCGTGTTCTGTTACAGCATAGTCTTCGGTGATAATCAAACCGAAACCGCCTTTTGCCCTTTCAGCAATATAGGCAATGTATCTGTCTGTGACCATGCCGTCATCATCGCAATAGTTGGTAACCATTGCCGGAACAGCGAAACGGTTTTTAATTGTGCATGTACCGATATTCATCGGTGTAAATACTTTCTGAAGCATTGATATTGTCCTCCTGTTTTTCTATCTTTATCTGCATTATAGATTGTTCAATTCTTGTAAGGTCAAGATGTCTTTTGAAAAGGAAAAAACCGACAGAAATCTGCCGGTTGAGAAGATAATGTATCGAATTTTAAGCCAGGTGCATTTTAAAAACCTTTCAACCATTGTAAGGTTGTAAAGGGATACGTATTTCCAGGTAGCGGTGGAACACACCGTTTTCTTCTCCTCTTCCAAGAAGAAGTCCATACAATCTGTCGGATAAATTATATTTGGATAAGGCAGGATGCTTTCTGAATTCACGAATATCATCGGCATGGAAACTGCCGATTTTACCCATATCTTTGACTGTACAGAGACAATATTCTTCCGGAATGAATCGGGCTTCTTTACAATCAGGAATGGAAAGATAGGACAGATATTCTTCATCAACCGAAAACCACCAGAATTCATCCTGTTCGTTGAATTCAATGATGCCGTCTCCGAAGGCTACATTAGATCCTTTATTCGCTGCAGCTAATACATCCTTTGGCGTGACAACTTCTCCATAAGTATCATCTTTAGAAGACACCAACGGATAAAGAATATGCGCAGGAACCTTTTTGATCCAGACATTGTCGATGTTCAATGAAGCCGTTTCTGTTTTTTCAATCAGCTGTCTGGCTCTTTTGATCATCATTTCTTCATGATGGATCTGTTTTTCTGTCTGCTTGATATATTCGTTGAAATATTTTTTGACCTGTCTGGTGTAATCCGTCATCTTCAATTGATAAATATCTTTGATGTTGATGTTGAAACGGCTTAAAGCAATCGCTTCTGACAAAGCAAAATAATCCATTGCAGAATAGAGACGATAATTATTTGAAGAAATTCGCATTGGCGTAATAACACCGCATTCCTCATAATAACGGATCATCTGTCTGGACAGATTCAATATGGATGCCAATTCACCGATCTGATAGTATTTATTTTCCATAGCCATCCCATTATACCATGTAGTAAAAACCGATGACAGACATCAAAAAAGACAAAAAGAAAGGTCAACGTATGAACAGTATGTTTCTTGACGTTCCGGGTGAAAAGCTTGGAAAAGTCTCAGGCAGCAAATAGATCAAAGCAGTGTTTTATGTCTATCACAATGATTATACTCAGTGTATCATTCAGCTTTTATATCAAATAGGGACAGAAGCTGTATGAAGGTATCCTGTCCATCGAGACAAGTATCTGTCAGATACCCTTTCTCATTATTCCATTCGGATAATCCTCTGTAGTAAAATGCTTTTTTTCTGTCTTCGATAAGAAAGGGAATAATCTTCCAACGAAGACATTCTTTAAGGGCAATCAGGCGTCCGACTCTGCCATTGCCATCTTGAAATGGATGAATATGCTCAAAATCAGCATGAAAAGCGATAATATCCGCGATAGATATTTTATCTTTTGCATTATATGTTTCCAATAATTTTCGCATTTCTGTCGGCACATCTTCAGGTTTAGCGGTTTTTCTTCCACCCAAAACATTCGCTCTTTGTTTGTATTCACCGACAGAAAACCAGGAGAGAAAAGAATCTCTTGTATCATGTTTCAGAATGTAATGAAGCTCTTTGATAAAGGATTCTGTCAGTTGTTCTTCCGCATGATCAATCACATAGTCGACTGCCTGAAAATGGTGAATTGTTTCTAAGATATCATCAACAGGTATACCGTCACCTGTATCAATTGTATTGGTTTCAAAGATCATTCGGGTCTGCTTCTCAGAAAGTATACTTCCTTCTATATGGTTGGAATTGTAAGCCATTCTTACCTGCAATTCATGATAAAGACCACCGGACAGTCTGATTTCCTTTTCTTCTCGAAGACGCTGCAAAAGAGGGTTGTCAGATATAATTCGATACAGATCATCCGGCTCACAACAGAGATAATCGGATATTTTTTGAAGTGTGTTTTTTGAAAGCTTTTCACCTTTACTGATTTTTGCAATGGTGCGGGAAGAGATACTAAGCACATGTGTCAGATCCGTTTTGTATATACCTTTTTCTTTTAATATCTTTTCAAGATTTTCATAGGAATACATAGAAACACCTCTAAGACCTTTACTTAATTTTATATAAATACTTAAAAAAGTAAAGGTTTAATCAATATTCTTCAATAAACAGTAAAAACGGAAAAGAAATCGTCACTTTCGTAAATGTATATATCGTTTTGGCTGATAACGTCGGATTCATGGTATTGTCAATATCATACCCGAGAAAATCCGGTGGGGCTTTCCCTATTAGAGACAATATCCAGGTTTCTTTATGATATAACTTTGTACAGAAAAACGAGGTAAAGATCGTGAATGATCATAAACAATTTGATGTTGTGTGTGCAGGGATTGCTACCTGGGACACGCTTTTTACCGGAATTGACCGGGATTTAATGTCGATTGACGGAATTCTGGCCAAAGGATATTATGCTTCTTCCGGAGGAGATGCGGTAAATGCGGCAGTCAGTATGAGCAGATTAGGCATGAGAACAGCCATCTGTGCATCCATGGGCAAAGACAGTGCTGCAGAGATGGTTATCAATGAACTGAAACAGGCGGGAGTAGATTGTTCTTATCTGCATCAAAGTGCAGAAGTACATACAGCTTCACCTGCCATTCTTGTGGATCCTGAAGGAGAGAGACATATTATCCGTGTGCCTGATAACGGAAATCATTTTTTTACGCAGGAAATGGTGAGTGATGAGTTACTTACCAAGGCAAGACATCTTCATCTTGCCAGTGCCAATGTATTAAAAAGACTGGATGGAGAACCATTGGGCATTCTCTTTGTAAGAGCACATAAGCTTGGCTTAACCACATCCATGGATGCATCCTATGACAGGGATGGGAAATGGATGAAGAATATCGAAGGTGCTTTACAAAACTGTGATATCTTTATTCCTTCAAAACAGGAAGCTTCCGTATATGCAAACAGCGAGGATCTGACAAAGATCTGTACCTTCTTCTCACAATTCCCGTTAAAGATCTTCGGCATCAAGCTTGGCAAAAAAGGTGTACTGGTCACAAATTTCAAACAAACATGGACAATGGATACTTTATATAAAAAACAGCCTGTCGATACAACCGGTGCAGGAGATGCATTCCTTGCAGGATTTGTCAGTGCATGGTTAAAAGGATATGACATCCCTTCCTGTGCAGCAGTTGGAAGTGCACAATCGTATTCCGTATTGGATGGCATAGGGGCAAATGTCACCGCAGGGACATGGCATGATGCGATACGGTTATTAAATGAAAATCATATCCCGCTAATGAAAGAGGTGCATTCATGAAAGAATTGCTTCATCACATGTTAAAGAATACATCATTATCCGTAGGACAAGGAAGAAACTACTTCACCATGAGCAGGGGAAGCTTCCGATACAGGAAATTCATTCAGTGGAGAAGAGATCTTGTCCAAACAGGATTGGAATACAATGAGAAAGGATTCACCCTTACCTTCCATGATGACAGGGACAATCATGATTACTATATGGATGTTTTCATGCATGAAGGAAAATATGATGTTCAGATGCGCAATATTGCCAAAGGTGTCAACCGCTTCTGGATAACAATGCCTTGCGGAAGCAATGAGCATTTCTACGGTTGTGGAGAAACCTATTCCAAATTTGATTTAAAGGGAGAAAAGGTCAGAATCTTTGTAGCGGAACATCAGAATACAAGCAGAATCTCACGCAAGATTGTCAAAGATAAAATTGTCGGTACAGATCCGGAAAAGGATCTTCCTTTTTCTGCTTATGAATCCTATTATGCCCAGCCTACCTTTGTCTCTTCCAGAAAATATTATCTGCATGCGGACAGTGTACAGTATGCGGAATTTGATTTCCGCAAAGAGAATCAGATAACACTGTATCTGCAGGATCATCCTTCCTTCCACATGGAATCCGGTAAAACCTTTACTGAAGTATCACAGAAGATGAGCCAAAGGTTAGGATCTTACGGAAAACTGCCGGAGTGGCTGTATGATGGTGCCATTCTGGCAATCCAGGAAGGGTGTGACGCTATTGATCGAAGGGTGCAGAAAGCATTGGATGCAGGTGTCATAGTTAATGGTGTCTGGTCACAGGACTGGTGCGGATGCAGAAGAACCGGTTTTGGCTATCAGGTCATGTGGAACTGGGAAGCAGATGATGAACTGTATCCGAACCTCAAAGATAAAATCAAAGAGTGGAATGCAAAAGGCATTCATTTCCTTGGCTATATCAATCCGTTTATGGCGATTGAAAAACCACTGTACAAATATGCAAGCAGTCATGGATATTGTGTAAAAAACAAAAAGGGTGAGGATTACATGGTAACCATTACGACCTTCCCTGCAGCGATGATTGATTTTACCAATCCGGAAGCTTATGAATGGTATAAGGGTTTGATTAAAGAAAACATGATCGGCATAGGCATGTCGGGATGGATGGCTGACTTTGGAGAATATCTGCCTGTAGATTGTGTTCTGCATAAAGGTGATCCGAAAAAACTGCATAATCAATGGCCTGCCATCTGGGCAAAGATGAACAGGGAAGCTGTTGAAGAGTGCAATAAAAAGGATGAAGTATTCTTCTTTATGCGTGCAGGATACACAGGCAGTGTAAAGGATGCTGCATGCATGTGGACGGGAGACCAGCATGTTGACTGGTCTAAGGATGATGGATTACCTTCTGTTATTCCTGCAACGTTATCTTTGGGCATGAGCGGACAGACCATTGTTCATTCGGATGTCGGCGGATATACAACCGTAATGCAGATGACAAGATCAAAAGAATTGTTATTGCGATGGGAAGAGATGAATGTCTGGTCACCGTTGTACAGATTCCATGAAGGAAATCAGCCTTCCAGGAATGTACAGTTTGACACTGATGAAGAACTGCTTGCTCATCTTGCCAAAATGTCAAGGATACATGTTGCATTGAAGCCATACCTTCTCAAACTGGAAGAAGAAGCACAGCAAGGCATTCCGATGATCCGTCCGTTGTTCTATCACTATGAGGATCTGTATGAGAATTATAAGGAATATCTCTTAGGCAGGGATATTCTTGTGGCACCGGTCCGTAAGAAAGGCAAAACCGAAAGGCATGTGATCCTTCCGGATGATACATGGATTGAATTATCCACCGGAAAAGAATACGGGAAAGGAATTGCTGTCATAGAAGCACCGATCGGAAGCATTCCTGTATTTGTGAGAAAGAATTATACCGTCATTGATAAAGAAACAATCAAACAGCTCGAAAAGGAGATCAGATCATGAGCGAAGAGAGAAAACATTCATTAAAAACCCGTATGGCCTATGGTGCCGCAGATATCTATGGCGGTGGAGCCTTCGTTGTCATCAGTACGTTCTACACCGTATTTCTTACCAAAGCACAGGGTATGCCTGCTGCCATGGCAGGAACAATACCGTTAATCGGTAAGGTATGGGATGCGGTAACAGACCCGATGATGGGAAATATCTGTGACAGAACAAAATCAAAGTTTGGCGCAAAAAGATTCTATATCATGGTTGGATCCCTGTTATCCGCATTAACCTTTATTCTGATGTGGATTACCGTGCCGTTTTCAGGGATGGCATCCAAATATGCATTCTATGTATTGATGTATATGTTGTTTTCCACAGGTTTTACAATTGTCATGGTTCCATACAACGGCTTATTGCCGGATATGGTGGATGATTATACCGAACGTTCCCGTTACAGCGGTATCCGTATGGTCTTCTCTACCTTCGGCGCTATCCTTGCAGGATTGATTCCGACAATACTGATTAAAGATAATACCAACCCGTCACCATATCTGATGGTTGCGATCATCTTTGGAATCATCTTTACCGGAACGATTCTATGGACATTCTTCGGTACATGGGAAAAACAGAAGGAACCAGTAAAGGTACCGTTAAAGGACAGTTTTGTTCAATCCTTTACCGTATACAAAAGCAAAGCCTTCAAGATGTTTATCGCCATCTTCCTGTTAGGACAGGGAGCTGCAGACTTCGTAACAGGACTAGCTGTATATTATGTCGATGATGTATTAAATGCCTATGGCGGTGGAAACTTCACAATTCTGATGGGTGTGTTATTAATTGCTCAGTTTATCGGAACAATCATCTTTGGGCAGATCATGCAGAGAACAAGCAAGACATTCCCGATTCTGCTTGGTTTCCCGATCCGTATTGCGGCTACATTGGCAATGCTGGCATTCTCTCATGAGGGAGCAAACTTCATCATCATTCTTGCATTGTCCTTCATTATCGGTCTGGGTATGGCTGCTTCTTCCACAAGTATTTATGCGATTTTAAGTGATATGGCAGACGTAGATGAATTGATCACAAGTATTTCAAGACCGGGAACATGTTCCGGTATGGCAACATTCATCCGTAAGATTGCCACTGGATTATCTTCTGCCATTATCGGTTTCATGCTGGCAATGGTTGGTTATGATGAAATTGCGGCAAGTTCAGGTTTAAGACAGACCGCATCCGTACAAAGCGGTATTGCCTATATTTACATCTTTGTCCCTGTGATTCTGATGGTGTTAACCATTTTTGTGGCATTGCGATTCCCTATGAAACAGAAGGAATTTGAAATCATAAAGAAGGAAATTGCCAGAAGAAAAGGTGAAGATGAAAGTATAATTAAAGATGATGAAAAGAAAATCTGTGAGAAGGTTACAGGTTTCACATATGATAATCTCTGGAACAGAGAAAATGCGATGAAATTATAAAAGGGGGTTTATATGAAAATCGGATTTATAGGATTAGGCATCATGGGTTCTGCCATGTGCGCAAATATCATTCATAAACATGATGATCAGGTATATGTATTTGACTATGTAAAAGAAAAGACGGATCTTCTTGTCAAAGAAGGCGGTATTGCGTGTTCTTCCGGTAAAGAGGTTGCTGAAAAAGCAGATGTGATTATCACAATGGTGCCAAAGAGTGAGCATGTACAATCGGTAAAAGAAGAGATACTTCCTGTATTAAACGAAACAAAAACATGGATTGATATGAGTACGATTGATCCTTCTGTTTCTGTTTCTGTTGCAACAGAAGTAAAGAAAACAGGTGCTTCCTTTGTGGATGCACCGGTAGTCAAATCCCGTCCTGCCGCAGAAGCAGGAAAACTCGGCATCTATGTAGGTGGAACAGAGGAGGATTATCAGAAGGTTTTACCGATACTGTCTTACATGGGAGAAAACATTATCCGCATGGGTGATAACGGCAAAGGCCTTGTCATGAAGATCTGTCATAATGCCCTTGTCAGCCAGATCCAGAACGGTGTCAATGAAACCGTGACTTTAGCAGAGAATAACGGCATTGATATTCTGACATTTGCCAAGGCAATCAGCTATGGCGGAGGACAGAACTTCTATCTCGATTCCAAGAAAGAAGTCATCGCCAAAGAAGATTTCACAACGGCATTCTCCATTGCAAACATGCACAAGGATGTACATATTTGTTTAGATCTTGCCAAACAGACAAATACAAATATGCCCGGTGAAGAAAATGCAGCTAAGGTTTACGATAGGGCAATGGAAAAGGGATATGGCAATGAGGATTTCTCTGCGACAATCAAGGTGGTTAAAAATGCTGGATAAGCTCAATACGGTCAATGATGTAGAAATCAAAAGTGTTTATGATCCTGACTTTTCTTCTTATGGGAAGGTTATTACAGGATATGAAATGGATGAATTGATTTCCTACATGAAAGAACAAACAGATATTCCCCAGAACGGAAACAAATATATTCCTTCTGATATAAACATGGAAGCTTTCCCGATCAAAACAGTTATTGAAACAGTCTGTTACGGAGGCAAGCCTATCCAGATCGGTTACTGTAACGGCAGAAATACAACGTACAACGGGTTTGAATATCATAAGGGAAGTGAATTGAATATTGCCGTGACAGATTTCATGTTAGTGCTGGCACATACATGGCAGATCAAAGACAATACCATACATACCGAAGATGCACAGGTATTCTATGTTCCTGAAGGAACTGTCATTGAAATGTATCAGACAACCTTGCATCTTTCCCCATGCAGAACATGCGATGAAGGATTCAAATGCATCGTCATTCTCCCCAAAGGCACAAATACACCTTTGACAGAAGAAGAAAAAAATATAAGAAATAACAGCAAGGATCCTGAATCACAGCTGTTGTTACAGAGGAATAAATGGGTTCTTTCCCATCCGGAAAGAAAACCGTTGATGGATCAGGGTGCACATCCCGGTCTGATCGGTGAAAACAAGGAGTTGAAGTATGAATAAGAAATTTCAGGTGATTTATGTACCGATCGGTGTCGGTACATTCCATATGCCTTCCGCAACAGAACAGTTTCAGTTATCGATTCAGATGTTAAAGGGATTGTATGAAGATGTCATCGTTCCTGATGAGATGTTACTGAGTGTGGATAAGCTGAATACTTTCTTAGAAACAGTGAATCCGGATCTTGTCATCCTGTAGAATCTGACATTTGCCAATGCAGCATATGCTTCGGAAGTCATGCATCGCTTCAGGAATGTTCCTTTACTGTTATGGACATTACGGGAACCTGTTATTGATGGTGGCAGACTTCGCTTAAATGCATTAACCGGTGCCTTTTCTGCCGCAAATACAATTCGCCAGTTCAAAGAGGAACCGTTTGAATTTGTCTATGGTTCTCCAAAAGAACCACAGGTTATCGATATTGCCTCGAAAATGATTCAAGCTGCAAAGGTACGTTTTGAAATGCAGAATCTGAAAGTCTGTGCCATTGGTCATACACCACAGGGATTTGGTTTTGGAAGAGCACTGGATAATGACATGCTGGAGACATTCGGTGTCAGACAGGATGCCATTGAAGCAAGAGAATTAATTGAAAAAGCAAAGTCTTATACCGATGAAGAATGTAAGGAATATCTGGAAGATGCTCTGAATAGAACTGTAGGCTTACAGGATACACCTGAAAAGAACAGACTCGATTTTGCGAGACTTTACAAAGCCTATGAAGTCTTCGTCAAAGAAAACAAGATCGGTGCTGTTGCATCACGTTGCTGGCCGGATTTCTTCACTTCATTTGGTACACCGGTTTGTGCAGTATTGGCAATGTTGAATGATCTTGGTGTTGCTGCAGCATGTGAAGCAGACATGTATGGTGCATTATCCATGTGGATGGGCATGAAATTAAGCGGAAGGAGTGTATTCTTCGGTGATCCTGTTTCTCTGAATGAAGAAGAAAATACAATTACCTTCTGGCATTGCGGTACAGCTGCATGTTCCCTGGCAAGAAAAGATACTGGTGCATGCATCGGAGAACATTGCAACCGCCATATCGGACCGACTATGGAATTCGGTTGTGAAGAGAGTGAACATGCCACAATATTCCGTATCGGCAGAAATCCAAACGGAACATTCCGTTTCTTTATTGCCTCAGGCAAGGCAATAGACAGGCCGAAACAGTTCTTCGGTACATCCACTGTGATTGAGATGAAGGAATCTGCAGAAAAGATCATTCATCAATCCGTTCTTGAAGGATGGGAACCGCATTATGCGGTTGTCTATGAAGATGTAGCGGATGAGTTGGAAATGCTGGCACACATGTTTAAGGCAGATGTAAGAAGATATTAAGAAAATGCAGGGAATCCTGCATTTTCTGTGTCATCACAATAATCCTGCTTGTATCTTTTTTTGGAATGGTATGAAATGTCCGATATAAGACGGGTTTCCGGTTTACAAATAAAGCATGGTTATAAGAACATTGCCATATATAAAGGTAGTGTTTTTTTCTTTCCTTCAAAGCCTGTATTTCCACTGATCATTTTGTATCCATAAGGGATATGATCCGAAAGTAAAAGTTTGTTTAAAGATGGTGTAGCACGATTTTTTGCTTTAACTTCCATGGGTACAACATGAGAGTTTTCTTCCAGTAAAAACTCGATCTGTACAGTTCTTTTTTCATTTGCATAATAATATAAAGGATGATTTTTCTTTAAGAGAATATCCGCAATCAGATTTTCATATAATGCACCTTTCACATTACCGACTAAAGTATTCTGTAAAAGAGGAGCTTTGTTCTGAAATCCGTAGAAAGCAGACAATAATCCTATATCGTTTAGATAAACTGTGAATTGATCACTCTTTTTATAACCTGAAAGAGGAAATTCAGGTATTTCAACGTTGTAGCATCTTGTCAGTAATCCGGCCTTTTCGAGCCATTCGAAACTCTTCTCATAATAGGAGGATGTTGTACCTTTTTTAACCATCTTATATTGAAATTTGTGGTTGTCTTTTAACAATTGTTGAGGAATGGAATCGTAACATGCAATTGCTTTCATACGAATAGAAGAGTCTGCATATTTTGCGATATCATCACGGTATTCCATGTTTAATTGATTTTGCAATTCATCTGCTACAGCATAATTATTGGTCTTTAAAAACTGATTGATTACATCGGGCATTCCGCCGATGACCATGTATTGCCGTAAATAGGAAAACATTTTTTCGTTTATTTCTTCCGGTATTTTCTCGCCGCTTATAAAATAGGAATAAATCATGGAAATGGATGATTCAGGTATTCCCATAGCCCATAAGAATTCTTCAAAGTCAAGAGAATGCATCATCATTTTTGTTTCGTATCCTGCAGGAACTGCATTTCCGTGCATGGAAACACCTAATTGAGATCCTGTTGCTATAACATCAAAACGATCATCCTGAGCCCAATATTTTAATGAGGTTCTGGCGGGCGGGCAATCCTGAATTTCATCCAGAAGGAGAAGTGTATTATTCGGAATAAATCTGCTTTGTGGAAGAAACAAGCTGATTTTCGATATTAAAGTGTCAACATCTAGATCTCCTTCAAAGATAGATTTTAACGAAGGATATTTCCTGAAATCTATAGAAATATAGGAGTCATAATGATCTTTTGCGAATTGATCAACAATATAAGTTTTACCTACCTGCCTGGCACCGTATAGCAGCAGACATTTCTTTTCCTTTGATTCTTTCCACTTAATCAGCTGATCCATAATCTTTCTTTTCAGCATAAATGAAACCTCCTTATATAATAAAATACATCACTTTTGGAAAAAATCAATTGATCAACAATAAATTCCTAGGAAAAAATCATAACTCAATTGATAAATTCCTAGGAAAAAATCAATTATTACCAGATCGGTGTAATTATGACTGCTGTTTTGGAAGGAATACTAATCCGTTAAGCTAAACGAAGGCGGTGGGAGAATGCCGCTATATATATGTAAACATGGATGCAAATCAAATCATTTCAACATATAATA
Organism: Solobacterium sp.; assembly: GCA_017539825.1. GTDB lineage: Bacteria > Bacillota_I > Bacilli_A > Erysipelotrichales > Erysipelotrichaceae > Bulleidia. The sequence continues at coordinate 13,308 of JAFYCG010000139.1, forward strand.
TAGGCAGAAAACCATGACTGATGTCATATGAATAAAGAAAGAGGAAAAATTATGATTTATACCGTTACACTTAACCCTGCATTGGACTATGTGATCCAGGTAGATCATTTTAAAACAGGTCAGATCAACAGAAATAAAACAGAGAATATCTACTTTGGCGGGAAAGGGATTAATGTATCCTGTATTCTTAATGAGTTAGGTTTTTCAACCACTGCTTTAGGCTTTATTGCCGGTTTTACCGGCAAAGCTTTAAGCGATGGCTTGAACAATATGGGTATTGTTTCAGACTTTATAGAAGTGCAAAAGGGAATGACTCGTATTAATGTAAAAATGAAATCGGATGATGAAACAGAAATCAACGGGACAGGACCGTTAATCGAAGAAAATGATTTTGAAACGCTGAAAGATAAACTGCGTTCCTTAACAAGTGAAGATACATTAATTCTTTCCGGAAGCATTCCTTCCTGTATGCAGAGTGATACTTATGAAAAGATCGTTGATTGTCTGAATGATGATGTGCGTCTTGTGGTAGATGCAGAAAAAGATCTTCTGCTAAGAATCCTGAAATACAAGCCATTCTTAATCAAGCCGAATAATATCGAACTTGGCAATATGTTCGGTGTAAAGCTCAATTCTGATGGAGAAATCGTCTGTTATGCAAAAAGGCTGCAGGAAAAAGGAGCAAGGAATGTTCTTGTCTCCATGGCAAAGGATGGAGCTATTCTTGTGGATGAAGAAGGCAATGTGACAAAACAGGGCGTTGCCAAAGGTACCGTTGTCAATTCTGTCGGTGCAGGGGATTCCATGGTTGCAGGTTTCCTTGCCGGTTATCTGCAGACAAAGGATTACAGCTATGCATTAAAACTTGGTACAGCATGCGGAGGGGCTACTGCCTTCCATTCCGGCTTAGCAACAAAAGAAGAAATCGAAGAAGTTTTAGAAACACTGTAATCGGAGATTTTTAAATATAAAGTTGAAGTTTTCCGAATAAATAATCATATTCAATGTAAAAGAGAAAACCGGAGATTTGCGTCTCCGGTTTCAACTATTTCTTCATCCATTCTTTTCCGGCATTCCATGCCTGGCCAGCTTTATCTCCTGTGGTGTAATAACCATTGCGGAACTGGTCAAACATCAATGCATGCAGTTTAGTGACATCCACTTTTCCTTTTTCATCGAGCACTTCTTCATTGGCTTTGACATTGACAATCTTTCCGACAATTGCAGATACATACTCATCCTTCAGATGTTCCAGTAATTCACATTCCATGACAACCGGGAATTCTTCAATGATCGGTGCATTGACTTTGTCACTCTTTACCGCGTGATATCCTGTTCTTTCGAATTTGTCATCGATTCTGTTCCCGGATGCAATACCGAAGTAATCCGCTACATCCATATGTGCTTCATCTGCCAAAGCAACCGTAAAAGCTTTGGAAGCCATGATATTCAGCCATGTTCTTTTTCCTTCTCCGATGAAGAGAATGATCTTGTCCTCATCTGCAATCTGTCCCCATGCCACATTCATGACATTGACTTTTCCGTTTTCATCATAAGCGGCAACCATCAATACCGGCATCGGATATACTGCAGCTACAATTCCTAAATCTTTTTTCATGATATTGTTTCCTTTCCTGTTGGATTGATGGTATCATATGCCTATAGGATGAACAAGTACCCACATTATTGTTAGGTACTTACCTTGAGGTAAGCAATATGACAAAGAATATTGAAAATGCAGATTTCTCTGAGACAGGTTACAGCTATACATTGTCACTCATCTCCGGCAAATATAAACCGATTATTTTATATTGTCTGATGGAGTATGAACCGGTACGTTTCAATGAGATGCAAAGATATTTAAAGAATGTTGCAGATAAGACACTCAGCCAGAATCTGAAAGAACTGGAAAAAGATGGATTGATCATTCGTACCGTTTATCCGCAGATTCCCCCAAAGGTGGAATATACACTGACTGATCGAGGTCATTCCTTAGTGAAAGTACTGGATAAACTGTGTGACTGGGGAATTGAGAACCGCTTGTAAGATCGTCTTAATCAGATAAAAAAGGGATTACAAATCACTGTAATCTCCTTCTTTTATTTATAGACGCAAGACTCTATATTACAGAGTTTCATTGCCTGACTTGAGGATGATATTCTTATAGAAATCCACACATCCGGGAAGACAGTTGTATTCAATGTTTTCATTGAGACCATGCATGCCTGCCAACTGTTCCGGACCGTAGATAACCGGCGCAAAACGTACAATGTTGTCACATATATCCTGATAGAAGCGTGCATCGGTAGCACCTGTCATGACATAGGGACTGACAGGAAGATTGGGAAAGGTCTCTTGAATACATTTAGTAACATATTGAAATGCTTCACCATGGATATCGGTTGCTTTGGAGTAATCCACCGCATGGAACACTTCGGTTGTCAGACCGTATTTTTCTGCTCTTTTACGTATAACAGAAAGACTTTCATCCATTCCCTGGTGAGGGATGAAACGCATATTTGCGCCAAGAGAAGCTTCCTGCGGCATGACATTGTATGCATCGGAACCGGATTGCATTGTAAAGGCAATTGTTGTTTTCAACATTGCTGCACCCTGAGCGGAAATAGCAGGCATAGCCATCTGCAGTATAGGTCCGAATAACCATAAGTTTCCAAATACAAGCTTTAACGGAAATCCGGCATATGGTGCAAGCTCTTCAAACATGGAGCGTACTTCCGGAGAGATTTTCTTCTTGAACGGATCATGGGTTTCGATACTGTTCACAAATGCCGCTAAATGAGCAATAGGTGAACCTTTCTTAGGAGCGGATGCATGTCCGCCATTGCTTTTGGCAGTAAAGCGTAAATCAGCTTTTCCTTTTTCAAAGACACCTACCATCGCAAAGTTACCGGGAATACCGCCGATTGGTTCGGAAATAATACCACCGCCTTCATCACAGACAAGATATGGTTTGATACCTCTTCTTGTCAGTTCTGCAACGATTTTCGGACAACCGTCTCCTGCCCATTCTTCTGTACAGGAGGAAGAAAGATAAATATCCTGCGGAGGAATAATGCCTTCTTTCAACAGTTCTTCCACCGCCTGGAAGAAACCGAAGACAGAACACTTGGTATCAGATGCACCTCTTCCCCAGACTTTTCCATCAGCAATATCACCGGAAAACGGTTCATGGATCCACTTTCCTTCTGCCGGTACAACATCCTGATGACTCATTAAGACAATCGGCTTATCGTGGGAGACACCTTTCCAATAATATAAAAGATTACCGTCAATATCTGTTTTCTCCAAATGTGCATGTACAAGAGGAAACAACTGTTCTAAAAGCTTATGGAAGGTTTCAAAGCGTTCCGGATCACGGACACTGTCATACGAAGTTGTATTACATCGAATCATCTTCGCTAATGTCTCTGCATAAGCTTTTGCACGGTCATCTTCTGCTGGGGCTTTATATCCGGATACTTTAGATGGCATAAATACTGTACGCAAGACAGCGATCAGAAGCAGAATGATGAGCAATGCAAGAAGTATTCCGATGATTTTCATTCTTTTACTCCCTTCTTGCGCCACATGAACCATGACAGACCGATAGAGATTGCTCCTGCCGGAATAATCATGATACTTGTCTGGGAAATCAGAGAAGGAACAAAGGTAAATAATAAAGTCATGATGGTTAACGGTACACATGCCAGTTTGATATTCCTGCGGAAATACTGGTATGCCATTGCACCAAACAGTGCCGGTACGACATTGGCAAATGCAGGCTGAAGGGCTTCACTTTGTAATACAGGCTGTAACGGTACCAATAACAACACGCCTAGTGCAAGAACCGTAATCGTTGTCAAAGACGATGCAGCAATAGACAGGGTGGAGATGATCTCGTTTTCCGGTGTTCCGGTATGGGTTCCTGCTATTTCACGTGCACTCATGGCACATGGTATCTTCATATTGATCAGATTGCCTGTAATAAAGGCAAGGTAGCCTCCTCCTGCACCTAACATCGGTGTATAGACAAGAAATTCCACAACGCTGGATACCGTCCAGATAATGCCTACGGACAAAAATCCCTTTGCGGCTGCAGAAAGATTCGGCATAGCACCAAGAATCGAACCGATGAGGAATGGTGCACCGACAAGCATAATCAAAGTGATTGCGGTAGCAGCACGACCGATCACATGTGTTGTACGATCATATTTTTCAAGATATTTCTGATCCATGATACATCCTTTCTAAAACAGAATCGCTGCAAGCATTCCTGCCAGCATACTGCCGGCAATGGAGAAGCTTTCCAGCCAAGTCATGTTCTTTTTCTCTGCCAGGTAGATAAAACCGGCCATACACAATGCGGATACTGCCGCAACGATAATCGGTGTCAGATCTCCCTGAAAGCTGAATGTGCCTTTTCCGGATATAAATCCGCCGATGTAACTGCCGATATATGTAGAAACCAGGCCGATAAACATAGCGACCATCGCTTCATCACCAAATCCGGTTTTACCGTTTTTCTTTTCTTTTTTGTTTCCGGAAAGTTTTTTAAGATAGCCTTTATTAAAGAAGAAGGACAGAATCATGCCCCACATGATACAGACACTCATCAATAGCGCAATGGTTGAAAAAGCGACCGGTGTCATTTGCGATGCATTCAGTGTACTCAGACCTACCTGTTCCGCTGCAGCCTGTGCTACCTGTGTTTCATAATGCAAAGCACCGATGACGGAAAGACGAAGCCATGGCCATGGTGTACCGAGACTGCCGGATAATGCGATAACACCGAGAAGAATACCGATACTCGGAAGAATGGAAAATGTCACACTGGATGTTAATGTACGTTTCAGTTTCACCGGATCCATGCCGATCGCAATACCTGCACGATAAGCACGAATCATGAATACGATACATACAGCTGCCACAAAAGCAACAATCACACCGCAGATCAGATACAGCGAAGCACTGTTTAATTGTGAGATCATAGGTCACTCCTTTCATTATTCATGATGAAATAATAAATATGAATCCATTATAACACATCACCATATATGCTTAACAAAGCAGGATCAGCAGATTGGTTCATTTATAAAAATTGCACCTGAAGTGTAAAAAATCTAGTTTGAGGTGCAAAAATTATATAAAATTGCACCTGAAAACGATAAAATACACTTGGAGGTGCAAAATGGCTAAAGGGTTGGAAAATATACACAATAATCCACAGACTGTGCATTTCTTCCAAGACACTGATACTCCTTACTTTTTCCTGCCAGATCGTCAGACAGCGAAAATCTTTCTGCAGCTTCATAAAGATCAGTGGGAATTTGATTCAATATTCAATAGTTTTTCAGTCTTCGGACAGAAACAACTGGTCCAGTCCTTTTTGATTGATGAAATTCAGTCGACAAACAAAATTGAGAATATTCAATCCACAAGGCATGATATTTTTGACTTGATTCAAAAGCAAAGTAATAATAGTAACAAAAAATTACGCTTCATTGTGAATGGGTATTTGCTCCTGTTGAACGAGAATGAAGTGCCACCTTCTGATCTGAAGGAAGTGCGGCAGATATACGATCAGCTGTTGAAAGGTGCTGTTGAAAAAGAGAATAAACCGGATGGGGAGTTGTTCCGTAAAAATCCCGTTTATATTACAAACGGGTTAAAGAATGTTCATCGTGGTTTTTGGCCTGAGGAAGCAGTGAACAGGGGAATGCAGGAATTCCTTGATTTTTATAATGATCAGAACAGTGATCTGTTTGAAAGACTGATCATTTCTCATTTTCTGATTGAAACCATACATCCTTTCTATGATGGTAACGGCCGTTTAGGCAGATTCCTTTTGATACAGAAGTATTTCAGAGAAACAGGATCCTATCTGGCTTTTGCGGTAAGTACGGCATTAAACAAAAGAAAAAGCGCTTATTATAAAACCCTGGATGAAGCTCGTCATGAACATATGTACGGATCTTTAAATGCATATGCAGAAGAAACCGCAAAGATCATTCATGCATATAATCAGGAACGGATTACGGATCTGAAAGAAAAGAAAACAAAGATTGATACAATCGAATTTTCCAAAGAGGATTTTTCCCGTTCGGAACGGAATATATTGAAGCTGCTGGCTGAATCTGCATTGCTGAGTGATTTCGGAATCTCCAATGCGGTGATAATGGAGTATACGGGTATTTCTAAAAGAACAGTCATCTCTTCCATGCAGAAATTCAGACAGATGGGTCTTCTTGAAGAAAACAAATTCTCGAAAACCGTGTATCATAAGTTAACTGCGATCTGAAAAGAAAAAGGCAAAATTTTGTTCAAAATAAAAAAGAAATTTTAAAATCATAGTATAATAATACTATCCAACAGAGCTTTGCCGGCCTGTTGAACAGTTAATTAGGAGGATAATTATTATGGCTGTAAATCGTTTTGTGTTAAACGGAATTTCTTATCATGGACATGGAGCAATCAATGAGATCCCGGGAATCGTTAAAGCAAAAGGTTTTAAGAAGGCTTTTGTAGCTTCTGACCCTGATCTGGTTAAATTCGGTGTTACATCTAAAGTTACAGATCTTCTTGCTGAAAACGGTATTGAGTATACTCTCTATTCCGATATCAAACCAAATCCGACAATCGAGAATGTTCAGCATGGTGTTGATGCATTCAAAGAATCCGGTGCAGATTTCATGATCACAATCGGTGGCGGATCTTCCATGGATACAGGTAAAGGTATTGGTATCATCATCAATAACCCTGAATTCTATGATGTTCGTTCTCTCGAAGGTCTTTCCCCGACAAAGAACCGTACAGTATTCACAATCGCTGTTCCTACAACAGGCGGAACAGGTGCTGAATCCACAATCAACTATGTTATTACAGATGTTGAGAAGAGACGTAAATTCGTCTGTGTAGATCCTAACGACATTCCTGACATCGCAGTTGTTGACCCTGATATGATGTCTTCTATGCCAAAAGGCTTAACAGCTTCCACAGGTATGGATGCTCTGACACACGCTATTGAAGGTTACACAACAGGTGCAGCTTGGGAATTAGCAGACTGCCTCAACCTTGAAGCAATTCAGCTGATCGCAAAGAACCTGCGTAAAGCAGTTCAGAATGATCCTGACGGACGTGAAGGAATGGCTCTTGCTCAGTATGTAACAGCTATGGCTTACTCCAATGTCGGTCTTGGTATCGCTCACTCCATGGCACATACACTGGGTGCTGTTTATGACACACCACATGGTGTTGCATGTGCAATGATGCTGCCGATCGTTATGGAATTCAACCAGGAATACACAGGCGAGAAGTTCAAGAAGATCGCTGAAGCATTCGATGTTGATACAACAGGAATGACACCGGAAGAATATCGTAAAGCAGCAATCGACGCAGTACGTCAGCTGTCCGTTGATGTAGGTATTCCGACAAAACTCGAAAAACTCAAGGAAGAAGATCTCGACTTCCTGTGTGAATCTGCAGCAGCAGATGCATGTGCTCCTGGTAACCCAAGACCTGCAACACTGGAACAGTTCCGTGAGATGTTCTGCAAACTGATGTAATCAAAATTATCTGTAAATAAAGCCGGGCAGTATTTACTACCCGGTTTTTTTATTGGTATGAAAATTGTCGGATCCTTTCTTTAGTGTTATCATTAACGACATACATAGGAGAAAGACGATGAGAAAGTTCAATCATGTAATCGTAAAAAGACCATGCAAGGCAATGACGGAAGGAATTACTTCCGGGCTTTATCCCGGTATTCCGGATTTTAATCTTGCCCTGAAACAGCATGATGCATATATTGAAGCTTTGAAACAATGCGGAGTGGATGTAACCATTTTACCTGCAGATGAAAACTATCCGGATCCCTGCTTTGTAGAGGACCCAGCTGTACTTACGGAAAAATGTGCAATCATCACAAATCCCGGTGCAGCATCCCGAAATGGTGAAAAGGTGTCCATTGAAGAAGCAGTCAGAAAGTTTTATCCGGAGGACAGAATTGAACATATCATCTCTCCGGGTACACTGGAAGGTGGAGATGTCATGATGTGCGGTAACCATTTCTTTGTCGGCAGATCCGCAAGAACCAATGCAGAAGGAATCCGTCAGTTTACGGCAATTCTTGCAAAATACGGTTATACATGTTCAGAAGTCAGACTGGAAGAAGTGCTTCACCTGAAGACAGGTGTCAATTATCTGGAAAACAACAATATGCTTGTTTCAGGTGAATTCATCAACAAACCTGAATTTGAAACATACAATAAATATGTTATCCCTGAAGAAGAGGCATATGCGGCCAACTGTATATGGGTAAATGATACTGTCATTGTACCGGAAGGTTATCCTGCAGTATTGGAAGCAGTTAAGGCAATGGGGTATAAAACCATTACTGTAGATACATCCGAATTCAGGAAACTGGATGGCGGACTCAGCTGTCTTTCCCTGCGGTTTTGAGTTTACCGGTATAAAGAGTAAACAGATGCAACAGAAAAACACCTGTGTGTTTTTTTGTTCGGAAATTATATTTAAATTTAATTTTTTTTCTTGTAAAATCTATATGACATTTGTCATATAGGAAAATTGTTAAGAGCGTGCAATTGCATGGAATTCAAAATTAATATTCATTAAAACTTTCAAACGCACATTTATCAGTTAACCGAATTTCAAATGAATCAAATTGGTTATTTTTTATTCTTTTCAATTGCACATTTTTCGCTGTTTTTGGATGGTTTTTGGAAAATTGACAGAGCAAAGAACAATGTGTTAAGTTAATAAAAATAGAAAAGGCAGGTCAATCAGTGTGGAAAAAAAAGTAACAATTCAGGATATTGCCGATGAACTTGGATTATCCAGAAATACTGTATCAAAAGCGATCAATAATTCAGAGGGGCTTGCCGAAAATACGAAAAAGCGGATTCTTGATAAGGCTGTTGAAATGGGCTATAAACAGTTTTCCTACGTTATGGCGATGAGCGAAGTCAACAAAAACAAAAAGGAAGCTGAGAGTCGTCAAAAGAAAAAAGAAATCGCAGTTTTTAAAACTTTTTATTATAATCCCGGAACGCATTTTTCTACCTTGCTGATGGATAAATTTCAGCAGGAAATCAGCCAGCTTGGTTTTTCTTTGGTGACCTATGTTATACAGAAGGAAGAAATTGAAAATCAGATTCTTCCGCCAACATTCAAAAGTACGGAAACCAGCGCAATTGTCTGTATTGAGATTTTTGATAAGGCCTATGCTGATTTTGTTTGTTCTGTAGGACTGCCTACATTGTTTCTGGACGGACCGTCTATCGGCATCAGAAGAAGTGTCAACAGCGATATGTTGTTGATGGAGAACTGTAAGGAGATCTCACAGTTTATTCATGACAAAGTATCAGCCGGTATGAAGCGTTTCGGATTTATCGGAGACCCTAATCACTGTCAGTCATTTTGTGAAAGATACATCGCTTTCAGGATGTCCCTTACCCTTGAAGAAATTGAACTGCATCCTGAATTTCTGATTTTAACAAAAGATCAGGATGTTCATGCAATGAAGGAAGCTTTGATGAATCTTGAGGAATATCCGGAAGTATTCATCTGTGCCAATGATTTTATTGCGATTACCGCCATGATGATGCTCAGGGAAAAGGATAAACGTCTGCTGAAACAGATCCGTTTCCTCGGATTTGATGACTCCCATGAATCACGGATTTTTACACCTGCTTTATCAAGTGTTCATATTCATACCCAGGCTATGGCTTTTGATGCAGTCAATCTGCTGATGAACAGAATGAAATATCCGGATATGGAGTATAAAACCGTCTATGTAGCGACAGATCTGATTCTCAGGGATTCAACAGAATTCTGATAATAAAGCAATGTCAATATGAAAAAGCCGTTAAAGATTAGCGGCTTTTTGTGTTTTTGGATGGAATGCCATAGATCATCATCTTTTCCTGATGTTTATTGGTGGTTATAATTATGTCATTAATAGGAGTTACATAGTATGCGTACCATTTTCAAATTTACCATGACTGCTGCCATGCTGCTGACAATCAGCGGCTGTCAGGCCAAAACACCAGACAAAGAAGACATTGTATTAAAAGATGCTGCTATCCAACATGAACCGGAATTCGGCGGTATCTACATTAAAATCGGCATAGATGATTTCAATCAGCTCGGCTTTACCTATGGAGACAGTGTTGATGTCAGTTTCTCTAACGGGTATATTCTTGAAGATATCCCGTATTACAACGGGTATTATGTTGATGCCGGTGAGCCGCTTCTGATTGCTTATCCTGGCTATGACTATATCAAAGCAGCTGTTAACTATGGCGATGATCTGTGGGAAACCGCCAATCTGAAGACAGGGTTAGGCGCAAAAACAGAAAAACCGGAAGGCCTATGGCTCAATGCAAAGCTGGAAGAACATGATACAGCGAGTGTTTCTTTAAGGGAAAAGGGAAAATACCTGGATATCCAGGAAGCACGTGATATTCATTATTACGATGAACGGGAAAAGTATGACAGTGATGTCATCTTTGGCAACTTCAGAGCGATGAATCTGACTGGCATGAAGGAGAATGTTTTCTATCGTTCTGCTTCTCCTTGTGATAATCAGCATAAAAGAGCACCCTATGTAGATCAGCTGATGGAAGAGGCTGGTATAAAAGCGATTCTCAATCTTTCCGATAATGAGACAAAGATTGAAAGCTATATGGCAAGGGATGATTTCAATTCTCCTTATTTTACATCACTGTATGATAACGGAACTGTTTATCCGATCGCATTAAACATGAATTATCTTTCGGATGAATTCGGCCAGAAGATTGCAGACGGGTTTACGAAACTGACACAAACAGAAGGACCATACCTGATCCACTGTACGGAAGGAAAGGACAGAACCGGCTTTGTATGCATGTTAGTAGAAATGCTGGCAGGAGCACCGTTTGAGGAAATTGTTTCTGATTATATGATCACCTATGACAATTACTATCAAATCAATGAAACAAAGGAACAGGACAAATACAAAACAATCCGTGATAAAAACTTAATCGCAATGATGAGCTTTGTCTGTGGTACAGAACCACAGGATCTGCAGACAACCGACCTGCAGGCAGCCGCAAAGACATATCTGACAGAACATGGCATGTCAGAGGAAGCATTACAGG
>JAFYCG010000140.1 GCA_017539825.1 Solobacterium sp.
GTAAGCGGTGAATACGTCAAGTATGCATATGATGAAGAGGGAACCACCGGAACATGCTTCAGAATCCGCCTGAATGGTGAAGAAAAGAAATTCATCGGCATGAATACAAAAGACAAGGCACAAGAAAAATCCGAGTCCTTTGACTTGACAATGGAAGTAAAGGCAGGGGATGAACTGATGTTCCTGGTCGATCCTGAAGGCAATGATGCATGGGACGGCGGTAAGATTTCCGCAACCATTAAAGATTTAACTTCTCAAGCAGAAACGAAGTATTCCGTAACGTACAAGTACGATGAAGAGTATCCTGAAGCAGTGATGAACACACTTCCAAAGGATGAAGAGCAATATCTGAAAGGTGAGGCAGTCACAGCGAAAGCACCGACATCTGAAACGGTTGAAGACACAAAGGATGGCGAACCGGGCACATGGAAGTTCAATGGCTGGGATGCAGAATCCAAGAAGGTTGAAGAAGCTGACGTTGAGTTCACCGGAAGCTGGACATTTACAGCTGACAGAACAAACAATGCTGATCTTGCGGCTGACTTCTCCGGACCGGAGAGCAAGAACGGCTGGCAATACGGCATGGCTGGCTGGGATGGAAATGACTTCACAGAGCTGGACTATGACAAAGACAACAACAGATACATGATTAAAAACGGTGATGATTTTGTCAAGCCTGAGCTGAAGGCCGACTTTGTCGAACCTGGAAACGGCAAGAATGCAGCATACAAGTGGGTTGCGGCAAGAGACGGAGAAATCACGGTAAGCGGTGAATACGTCAAGTATGCGTATGATGAAGAGGGAACCACCGGAACATGCTTCAGAATCCGCCTGAATGGTGAAGAAAAGAAATTCATCGGCATGAATACAAAAGACAAGGCTGACGAAAGAGCTGAAGGATTTGTATTAACATTGGAAGTAAAGGCAGGCGATGAGCTGATGTTCCTGGTCGATCCTGAAGGCAATGATGCTTGGGACGGCGGTAAACTTGCGGTTGTGATCAGTGATGATGGAACGACATATTCAAATAAAGCATCTGCAGGCAAGCCGAAAACCGCTGCTAAAAAAGAATCCAAGGTAACTGAGGAAACTGTTTCTGAACCAAAAAATGAAGTTTCTCCTAAAGTGACTGAAGAACCTGAAGAACCAAAGGAAACTACAGAACCTGTAAAACCTGAGGAAACTGTTGAACCTGTTGAAGAAGAAGCAGAACCTGAAACAACTGTTGAAGAAGTTCTTGAAGAACCTGAACCACAGGAAGAAAAAGAAGAGACAGTTGAAGAAACAGCTGAACCTGAAACCACTGAAGAAACAAATGAATAATTCATTTGCATGACAAAGAAAAGTCTGAGATATACTCAGACTTTTTTATGTATATTTTGAAGGATTAAAGATGGTTTTCCTTAAAGCATATTGATATAATACTCGTATATACAAGTTATATACGAACACTGAAATTCTACAGGATCAATTCTTAAATCACAGCGTTCGAAACGATCAATCACTGCTGATGAATTGCGGTATATGTTTACAATACAGATTCGTAATGTCAGTCATAAACAATCACTTATGGCAAAGGAGCATGCGTGCCGGAGAATGGGTACGATTGAATTGGCTTTATGGATAAAACCAAAAACAGAAACAGTTTATTATATCAGATCGCAATCTTATTTCTGGTGGGAGTAATCCTCACCGGCCTTTTGACGTTCTTTTCCGAAAGGGCTGTCACAGATAACAGTGTTCGTAAACAAACTGAAAGTATTGCGGATGAAATATCAAAGGAGACAATGATTGCCTTAGGAGAATATCCTGCATATCAATGGCTTGTCAGATATTGGCATGATCATGCGGCTGATCTGGATATAGAGTATGATGCTGATTACGGAGCAGGAACAAAGACGGAAGAAAAGGCACGTCTGTTAAACAGCCGTCATCCAGAGCTGCAACTGAAATATGCAACCGTTCCGGAAATAAAAGCATTACCGGAAGAAGACCAGAAGCTGTATGCGGAGATTACATATTCCTGGCTGATCACAAGAGTCAACCAGATCAAACAGACATATCATGTGGATTATCTTTTCGGTGTTCTCACAGATGATACTTTTTCATCCCAGTTTTTCCTTTTCAGCGGTTCTGAAAAAGGACTTTTACGCGGAACCAAATATGAAGAAGCATATACCTTGGGAAAAACAGTAACTGTTTCTGATGAACAGATGGCTGCTATGCGTCATGCAACACAGAATTATAAGCATCTTGCTGATGCAGGCAGTTATGTTGATTATTATGCCTACATGGATACAATTGATGAGTATTCACTTTTGATCGGCATGACCTATAACCAGTCATCCATCAGGACAAATGTTGAATCAAGAACAATGAGCCAGACGGCACAGGTCATGCTGTATGAGATTATTTTAGCTGCACTCTGCCTTGCCGGTTTGTATTTCTCTGTTTTGAAACCTTTGAAAAAAGTACAAAGCAACATCCGCAAATATAAGGAAGAAAAGGACAGTGAAAATGTCATATGGTCTCTTGCAGAGGTTCGCCCTCCCAATGAGATCGGACAGCTGTCAGAGGATGTCAGTGAAATGGCAATGGAAATGGATAACTACATGAACAGCATCCGTGCTATCACTGCTGAAAAAGAGAGAATCGGAGTAGAGCTGTCATTGGCGAAAAGGATACAGGCTTCCATGATGCCGCATGTTTTCCCGCCCTTTCCTGATCGCAGTGAATTTGATATCTATGCAACGATGGATCCGGCAAAAGGGGTTGGCGGAGATTTCTTTGACTTCTTCCTGATCGATGAAGACCATCTTTGCCTGGTTATTGCAGATGTTTCCGGGAAGGGCATCCCTGCTGCTTTATTCATGATGGTTTCCAAAATCATTCTGCAAAGCTGTGCCATGCTCGGAAGATCAGCTGCAGAGATACTGACAAAAACCAATGAAGCGATATGTTCAAACAATGTGGAACAGATGTTTATTACGGTGTGGCTGGGTATCCTTGAGATTTCCACAGGCAAACTGACTGCTGCGAATGCAGGCCATGAATATCCGATTCTGAAAAATCCGGACGGAACATTTGAAGTGCTGAAAGATAAACATGGCTTTGTGATCGGCGGTATGGAAGACATACAGTATAAGGAATATGAAGTGCAGCTGCAACCGGGATCCAAGCTGTTTGTCTATACAGACGGTGCTCCGGAAGCTACCGATTGTGACAATTGCATGTTTGGCATAGAACGTATGTTGAAAACATTGAATGATGATCCTGATGCATGTCCTGAGCAGATCTTAAAAAATATGCAAAATGAAA
>JAFYCG010000141.1 GCA_017539825.1 Solobacterium sp.
CTGACAGCAGTTGCTTCATTACCATGTTCATCTGTCACGGTATAAGTCAATGTATAGTCTCCGCTGTTGTTGACATCTACATTTCCTTCCACTTCAACCTTCTCCGTAACATCCCCGTCACAATCATCTTCCGCACTGAAGTGATCCTCATATGCAATGCCGATTTGCCAGGAGAGTTCTTCTCCCCCTTCAAGTGTAATCACAGGAGCTTCCCTGTCATCATAGAAGATCTTCCTTCTCTTGGTAGTTGTATTACCGCTTTGATCTGAAACCGTGTAGTAAACATAACCATCCTTTTCTTCCGAAACAACCTGATCTGTCAGATCCCCGTCATGAGGATCTGAAGCGGTAAATCCTTCTTCTTCATAGGGATGATTGTATCTTGTATAATGATCTTCAATGGTTTCCAGGCTGATCTTGGGACGATCTTTATCCACTACATGAATTATACGCAAAGCTTCTGTATCCCGATAATCTTTCACATAATAATGAATTGAATAATCCCCTAAATCGTTACTCAGATCACTTTCTGTTTCAAGTTCTGCTCCTTTTGTGACAAAAGGAAGCAGAGAACTTTTAAAATATGCATCAGCACCCGGATCTTCAAAAGTATCCGTATATTCCAATGTTATTTCCGGATCACCGATTAATTCCACTACAGGGAGCCAATGATTAAACAGTAAAAAACAACCGGCCAATGCAGCTATGACTATTAAAAAGAAAAAGATCCATTTCTTCATTCTTTGTTTCCTCCCCGATATACCATAACATAACAGGTACAAAACATCCATCCGACCACCTTTAATTAATCGATTCTTAAAAGAAAAAAGATTTCCTCACGAATGGAGAAAATCATCTGTCGGTTCAATGTAGCAGTCATAAATGTGATTCATTCTGACACCGATGTCGTTAATGGATACCCTTCCTTCATATCCCTTTCTGACAATCATGGAGCGGTAATCCAATTTGAATTCTTCAAAACGCTGATCCTGTATGTCAAATATGACATCCTTTTCCAGGTAACGTATACCGATGATATACCGATCTATATCATCAAAATATTTCTTAAGGAAAGTATAATCTTTCAAAGGCATTTCAATACTGACCATATATCATCATCTCCTTCCTCTATTATTATATAAGAAATTTGACAGGATAAAACAGATATTCATGATTATTTTTCTGGCAGTATGACCACATTCAAAATATAATGGAAGTACAAAGAAAGAGCGATAACCCATATGAAAACATATTTCCGCAATCTGACAATCTTATCCGTGATCTGTATTATTTTTGCGTTTCTCTATTATGTAACACCGCATGTATTTTATCCGATGGTCATCAGTATCGTATTATATGTTTCATACATGGTCATTGGTTTTTTAACCCTCAGGGCACAAGAGCGTAAAGAGGAACAAAGCCGCAAAGAATCGATTGAAAAAGAAAGTGAACAATGGTAAGCAATCCATATCCGGTCATAAGACGAACCTGTTTCTGTTTTTGAGAAACAGGTTTTTTCACCTACACCATAAGAGAGTCTCACATGTTTATATTTATTATTTTCGACTCTTTTCATGCATAGGATTGCCCTGTATCATACGTTATAATTTGTAAAAGATTTTTATACACGATGGAGGATGTAATCATGAAACACTTCAAATTTTTACTCATTTCTTTTCTTCTTCTATGCATGTCCCTGACATCCTGCACAAAACCCGAATCGGAAGACAGTTCCGCAGCTGTTCCGGAAAGTGTTGAACCGGAACCGCAGGACAATGGTGAAACAGCAGAAACCGCAATGAATAACTTTCTGAAAAAAGTTGAGGAAGGCAATTACACAATTCTTGCAGAAGGTTTTCTGAAAACTTCCGTATACTCTAATGACCTTGTCTGGTTTGATTATCTTGAAGACCTGTATGATGACTTCACCGTCATGCGTGTGAATGATGAAGTATTCCGCGGGGTTCTTACAGAAGACAGCGTGAAATATGTCAGCTTCCTTGGCGAAGGCCTCGCTACGGATGCGATCAAATCCAGATTGCTGAACTACTGGCTGGATGAAGATGTTTCCCAGGGCAATATCTACAACCTCTTCTTTAATCAGCAGGATGAACCATTGACCTTTGTTTCTCATGAAGACATAGTCAAACAGTCGCTGATCTCATTTGCAGGCTATGGTGATTCTGCCCTCAGGCTCATGGAAGATGTCTATCTGGAAATGGATGATGTGGATCCGTCTGAAGTTCATCTGAAAGCTGTTGTTAACGATGATGTTGTTGCCCGTATATTCTACGATGATATCGATATTACCGTCACCTTCGGCAATGCGGAAGATAACGCTGTTGCAGAAGCATGGATAAGCAATCCGGTATATCCGGAGGCAAAAGAAAACTGGGATGATGCGGATATCTTTGTTCTCAATTCCGTATTCCTGCCGGGATATGGTGAAGAAGCAGTACCGTTCCCTGCATTTGCAAGCTATGCGATGAAGATTGATGAAGAGAATTTCGTCACTGATGATGCCGTTTATATCCGTGACTCCAGAGCAAGTGAAAGTGACATGGAAGAGTATATAAATCTGCTGGTAAAGGAAGGATTTACAGAAGCGGAAGATCATGTATATCGCCGTTTATTGCGTGAGGATTATCAATGTTATTCATCGATTGCTGTTGAATACGATAACGGTGTAAATCTGACCGCTAACAAGTACTATGACTTCCCGGTTTATGACGGCCTGGATGCCGCAAACACAGTGATTGAAAAACTCGGTTATCCGGCTTTGCCTTCTTCTGAAAACTTTGAGAATATTAAGGCGACAGACACTGCAAATGAACTGACTGAATCCTGGCTGTACTTCTTTACCTATGATTCCGTATTATATGTAGATATGGATTATCAGGATTATGATGCAGCAGTTGCTTACATTGAAGAGTATGAAAAAGCTTTAGCGGATGCAGGATTCTCTCCGAAATATATCGATGACACAGATGAAGTAGAACGCTATGATTCTGAAAATGAATTCCTCAGTTTCCAGTATCATTTTGGTGATGACAACAATGTCAGCTTCTTATTCAAGGCAGAAAAGTATATTCAGCCGGATGAAGCAGAAAAGCTGATTCAGGAAGCAGGTTTCCCGCCGATTGAATTGCAGGAACCGATTGCCTGCCGTAATCTGACCCAATTTGAAAAGATGCAATACGGTTTAGATTATAAACTCTTCCTGGCACTGAGTCAGACATTTGAAAATGCACAGGCAGCAGAAGAATTCCTGACCGCTTATGAAACCGCACTGACTGACCTTGGCTATGGCAGAATCAGTCCGGATGAAGCAGGTACTCTGAAACAAATTGCCATCTGCAATGAGGAAGAAGGCATGATGGTAGCGATTGATTTCTTCGAGCAGGAAGAAAATACATTAGTAAACTTTGACTTCAGAGCGGAATAAACAAAACAAAAAACGGAAATGCAATATCTCCTGTCAGGAACAGGAGATATTTTATATTCCATCCTCATCCATAAAACTTTATAATTAAAGAAGAAATTCCGAGGAGGAGTATATGGCATTAAAAGAAGTATGGCCGGGTTATGAGACAATTGAAAGAATCGGCAAAGGAAGCTACGGAGCCGTTTATAAAGTCATGAAAAAAGACGCCAGCGGTGAATATTTTTCTGCCGTCAAAAAGATATCCATTCCCTCCTCTGAAGAAGAAGTCGATGTATTACAGGATGACGGATATGATCGTGAGAGTATTACCGCCCTGTTTGCGGAAAGAATGGGCAAGATTGTTGAAGAATTCAAACTGATGGAAAAATTCAAAGGCAATTCCCATATTGTTTCCTATGAAGACCATATGATTGTCCAGCATGAAAATGATCCGGGATGGGATATATTAATCCGCATGGAACTTCTGACAAGCCTCCCCAAATATTACACACATCTCAACGAAGAAGAAGTGATACATCTCGGCATTGATATCTGTGATGCCCTGGAACTGATCCAGAAGGAAAATATTGTCCACAGGGATATCAAACCGCAAAATATCATGGTCAATTCCTACGGTGCCTATAAATTAGGTGATTTCGGCATTGCTAAGACAATGGATCATGCAACCAAAGCCACCCAGATCGGCACACCGGATTATATCGCTCCGGAAGTTTTCCACAAGAAAGCTTACGGCTTTCAGGCTGACCAGTATTCTTTAGGGCTGGTTATGTATTGGGCTTTAAATAACAGAAAAATGCCGTTTGTGCCAACCGGCAAAAAAGCGCCTACCTATGAAGAAATTGAAACTGCCAAACAAAGGCGCATGAACGGTGAACCGGTCCCGGAACCATTAAAAGGCAGTGAAGCATTGAAGAAAGCTGTTTTAAAAGCGTGCTCTTATGACCCAAATGATCGCTTCCCTACAATCACCGATTTCAAAAAAGCATTGGAAAAAGCATTATACAATCATGAAGCAGAAGAAATCATAGAAGCAGAAGTCATTGACGAAAATGATTTTGATGAAAATGAAGAAACTATAGGTGCCTGGGGAAATTGGGATAAAACGTCTGTCGAACAATCCGATGAAAGGGAAACCCCCTCATATGTATCAGGAAATACAGTACAAGCTATATTGGCTTCATATTTACCGGTAATCTCCCAATCCTCACAGGATCCTTCTTTGCAGTATACCGTCGGACCGGATTTTGATGAAAAGATTGTGAATGATGCCAAAAAGATTCTCAAATGGAATCCCAAATATCCGATTGTCGGATGTCTTGTTTACTATTCCGACAGTATTCCTGTACATGCCTTTATCTTTGGAGTAGGTTCCGTATCCACAAACATGATGAAAAGCGGAAAAGATGTGATGTATTATGAATGTGCACAGGTAATTGCCTATCCCAACCGCATCACTGTTAAACGCGAACATAACAACAAGGTGATTTACCTGACAAAACAGGATAATACGCCGATTTGTTCCGGTGATCTTTTGAAAGATTTACTGGAAGCATTATACGAGCAGGACAAGTCACCGCTCAAAATAAGAATTGACAGTTCTCAAAAGAAGCATACAGTACTCATTAACGAAGAGGATTTTGATGAAAATGAAGAAACAATGGGTGCATGGGGAAGCCGGAGTACAGTTCCTGTGGAACAACCGGAAATTATAGAAGACTCATTTCAGGATGAAACTATCGAACCGGATCCTGTCCCCATTGTAAATCAGCTGTCCGGAAATCCGATTCAAAATATACTGGCTTCCCATTTTCCGCAGATCTGTCAATCCTCATCCGATCATTCCATGAGATATACCGTTGGACCTGATCCTGATGAAAAAATCATAGATGACGCTAAAAGAGTGCTTCAATGGAAACTCAAATACAAAATTGAAGGATGTCTTGTTTACTATACAAACAATATTCCTTCTCATGCATTTCTCTTCACCAATACATCGATCTACACAAATACGATGACATCCAGAAAAATGCTGTATTACCGGGATGGTGAAAAGATGAAGGCCTATTCAAACCGTGTCACTTTGAAACAGGGCAATAAAAACAAGGTCCTTTATCTGACAGCACCGGATAATACGGTCATGTGTTCCAGTGAGCTTTTTAAAAACATGTTACAGGAGCTCTATTATGAAGATCATAAAAAACTGGAAAAGATCCTGGGATCTGCACATAAAACAAATTCTCTCGATATCGACAAGGAATCTATTGTTAAGAACTATCTGATGAGACTCAGTTCTGCAGCTCCTCTTGGTTTAACAAGTTATACATACCAAAAGCCCATCATCAGCCAGACACAGACAAAATCGGCATTCAGTCTTCTACGCATCCATTCCACTCGTTCGGGAATCATAGGCTGTATTTTACCCACCCATAAATCTCTTACTCCCTGGAAACATACGCTTTTATTCACCCAAAACGAATTCTATTCCAACATGTTCACCGCTTACGGCAGAAACTATATTGAGTATAAAAAGATTGTTAAAATTGACATTGTCCGCAAAGACAATAAAACAGAATTGCAGATCACAACTGTCAATACACCTAACGGAAGAAAGACAGTCTCTGTATTGAACCTGGTAGAAAATGTCAGTCTTTTCGGCAAAACCACTGTTATTTATTCACCGGAAATTCTCAAGGAAATGTTAGAGAAACTATCCGGCATTGCATAAAGAAAGAAAATAATTATGAATACAAAGAATACCGGCGGATGGTCTCTCGTCCTGAAAATGTGCATACATGTGCTGATTGCAGTTGCGGTAATCGTGTCAGCTTCAATCATGCATGGAAGATATGCAAGTGTAAGAACCAGTGATATAGATCCTGTCATCACAGCCACACCATCTCCAACACCGTCATCTGAACCGGAAGAAACCGAACCAACGGTTCCGAATGACCGTCTGCAAAGAATACTGGACAGAGGGTATATTAACGCAGTGGTCTGTACGGAATATCCCGGCTTCTTTATGAAAGATGTCACGGGAGACGGAAGACAGGGCATTGACATGGCTGTATTTGAAGAGTTCGCAAAGGAACTCGGCGTGGATTACCGCATTGTTAATTATTATGATACCCACCAGGAAACTTTACATGCATTGCTTGAGAATGATGATGTGGACATTGCTTTCGGGGGCTTAAAAGGTGATCCGGATTATATGGACAGTACTTTGCAAACAGATTTGGGTGTATATCTTGCAGATCCATTGGTTCTGATCACGCGGAAAGACGACAATGTATCTTCCGTTGATGAAATCATACAGGGAGAAAAACAGATCCTGTTGACGTTTCCTGAAAATGAAGTAGATAATTTTTCTACATTCCTCAACAGAATCAATTATCAAGACTATCTCAGCAACCTGGGCTACTCTGATCCCAGTACATACAAAAGAGATAAAGCATTCACAAACCTGATGTTCTATGTTGCCTTACAGGATAATTGGCATTTTGGCTTAGTTGACCGTTTATCCGCAGTCATTGACTACAATACGGAAATGTGGTCCTGGAATTATGTTGATATCCATATGACCAATACAGTATATGAAACATATTTTTATGCCAAACAGGATTCAAGTGAGCTGATTCAGGCATTCAATGACTTTCTTTCCACAAAAACAAATACTTATTTTGACGAGCTCAATACAAGATACGGGAATAACAAAGTATTCTTTACAGATTTATGGCTCTATCCAACCGAAGTAGAACTATTAAACTGATACAACGAATTCATGAGGTGTTTTATGGATGCAATACTGAGAATCGCAGATAAAAAAGGAATACATGAATATGATCTGAGAACAGAGAATATGCCTGTCTCTGTTTTTCAGTTCACTGCCATGAAGACAGACAAAGACCAATGGATGTACTACTGTTCCTCTTCTGTCAGAGTCAACGGTAAAGAAACCACAAACGGCATTTTGAAAACCGGAGATGTCATAGGGATTGATTATGACACCAGAACCACTGCATTTGTTCTGCCGATACGAAAAACCAAAAGGTTTGAATTGGATAAAGCCGTCAAAGGTATTACCATCGGCAGAAAAGATGAGAATGTTCTTCAGTTAAAGGATAATCAGGTTTCCGGCCAGCATTGCATCATCCACCAGACAGAAACATACTCATACATCATGGATCTCAAAAGCATGAACGGCACTTTTGTCAACAACAAGAGAATCACACCGATGCAATCGGTGCTTCTTCATGATCAGGATATCATCAAGATTTCCGGCTTCACATTTACCATGGAGAAAAATCATCTTGTCTGTCTCCACGAAATAGTATTTCATCCGGAAAACCTGAATCAAGCCGAAGCAAAGGCAAAAACATTATTCCCTTTGAAAAATGCATCTACCGGAAAAGGCATTACTTATGCAAAACCACATTCCTCTCCATACCCGTGGTTCTCCATTGCTCCCCGCTTTATCGGTCCTAAGCCCGAACTGGTTATCAACGTTGAAAGTGCACCGAATCTCTCCCAGAAACCGGGCATGGGCATGATGGGAATCGGCTTTAGTATTCCTGCCATGGCTTTCGGTATCGGCATGTCTGCCCTGAATTATGCCTTAAAAAAGAAAAAGTATACAAAACAGGAAAAGGAACGTGCAGAGATATATGCCAGATATATATCAGGCATCGAATCACAGTTGTCTGAATTCCAAAAGAAAGAAAGAGATTATGCAACTTCTCTTTACCCGGATCTGAAAAACTGTTTTTCAAGATTGCAGGGGCCATCCAAAAATCTTTGGGAAAGGCATATTGAAGATGATGATTTTCTGAGTATACGTTTTGGACTGGGCACCTTACCTTCTTCCGCCATAATCAATATTCCCCAATCTCATCTTTCCCTGACAACCGATGAATTTGAACATGTTCCTTCCGAAATTAAGGAAAAGTACTCTTCCATTGAACATATGCCCGTAACAGCAAGCTTAAAGAATGACGGTGTCATCGGTCTTACCGGCAACAAAAAAGAAACATATACATTGCTTCGCAGCATGGCCATGCAGATTGCCGCACTGCAAAGCTATGAAGAAGTCAAACTGGTTTTATTCTGCAAAAAAGAAGATCTCAAAGAATGGGACTGGATGCGCTGGCTGCCTCACGCTTTCAATAAAGACAGAGATCTTCGCTATATCTTTACCGAAGATGACAAGCAGGAAGAAATACTGTCTGCAGAAATCAAGACAATCCAGGACAGATTAAACCAGACGTCTTCCTGGGGCTATGGCAATAAGGTAAGCCGTATGCCTTTCTATGTGTTCATTGTTACCGATGCATCCCTGCTTGAAAACAATGCGATCGGTATGGCATTAACCCAGAACAGCAGTGATCTGAATGTATCCGCCATTGTTACAGGAAGAAGCAGTTCGGATTTCCCGCACAGTGTCAGATGCATTGTCAATGTATCCGGTAACGGTTCTTATCAGAACATTTCCGTGCAGAGAGAAAAGGATATCAAACCTGTAACATTCAACACAAATGAAGCGTATGTGGACTTATCTTTGTATGATGATGCCGCAAGAAAACTTGCCCCGGTACGCCTGATCGGTGCAGCATCCTCTTCCAAATTCATTTTACCGAATAATGTATCATTATTTGAAGGTCTCGGCATTACAAACAAAGCATCCATCAATCCTGCCCAATACTGGAAAAATGCAAGAGCAGAAGAATCCATGGCAGTACCGATCGGCATCGATGATCATGGTGACCCGGTAATCTTTGACATTCATGAACACAAACATGGTGTTCATGGTCTTGTGGCAGGTGCTTCAGGAAGCGGCAAGTCCAAGATGGTACAAAGCTGGGTGGCATCCATGGCTTATCGTTTTTCACCGGAAGATGTCAATTTTATTCTGGTAGATTTCAAAGGAGAATCCCTTGTCCTTCCATTTACAAAACTGCCGCATCTTGCCTGTTACACAAGTAATCTTGATCCGGATGTCAGAAGAAAATTCCTGTCCATCGAAAGTGAAATGGACAGAAGAATGGAACTGTTAAAGGAATATGCATGTGATGATATTATTGCCTATCGCAGAAAAAGAAGAAATCATCCATCCATGCCAAACCTTCCTTTCCTGATTCTTGTCGTGGATGAATTTGCCAATTTCAAGACAGAATTCCCGGAATTTACCGCACCGATCGACCATCTCTATCAGGCAGGAAGAGCTCTTGGTTTCTTCGGCATCCTGATGACACAGAAGCCGGCCGGTAAAATTACGGAACAGATGCGTGCAAATACGGGTTTCAGATGGTGTCTTCGTGTCGATACAACCAGTGACAGTAAAGAGGTCATCGAAATAGGTGATGCAGCAGAATTAAAGAATCCCGGAAGAGCGTATATGTATACCTCTGATAAAGAATATGTTTTAATGCAGGCATTCTATGGTGAAATGCCTTATGATGAGGAAAGGTTAAAGAATCATATTGACAGTGCTGTCTATGCCTTGAAGCCAAACGGTACACATGAGACATACCAGGATCTTAAAACAGATTCTTCTTTATTACCGACAGAATTGTCCGTATTCACAGAAGCCATCTCCGAATACTGCACCAAAAATAATATTCCTTCCGCCAAGCCAATCTGGCAGGAGGAACTTCCCAAAAAACTGGAACTGGAAGAAGTACTGGAAAAATATGCAGGAAGAGAAAACATCTCCCCTGTATCCGTACTTGGCTTATACGACGATCCTGATCACCAGAAACAGGATATTCTGGCACATGATTTATGGAATGACGGAAGTTTCTCTGTTTATGGTGCACCGCAATCCGGAAAGAGCCAGTTTCTGGAAACATATATCCTTTCCCTTTGTGAAAAATATACACCTGATATTGTACAATTCTATATTCTTGAATGCGGCGGATTCCGCCTGGAACCTTTATTGTATATGCCGCATGTCGGCGGTTACGCCTCCGACAGCGACATGGAATGCATGCAGAGAATATTGAAATTCCTTCATAAGGAATTATCCAGAAGAAAGCGCATCTTCCATCAAATGGGTATTGCCTCCATGGAAGGATATTTTGAAGTTAAAAGGAAATATCTCCCGACGATATCCTTAATCATTGATAATCTCAATACCCTCACCCAGAACTACAGCCAGCTGACAAGCGATATTGTCAAGCTCGCAAAAGAAGGCGGTTCCTACGGTATTCTTTTAGCAGTTTCCTTTGCGGGAACATACGGAACATACCAGTTTACCCAGAGTATCCGCAGAGTCTTTGCCCTTCGTCTGAACGACAAAACCGATTATGCATCTCTTACCGGAAAAGTCACTGAAGATGTCTCCAAAATGCCGAAAGGCAGAGGATTTGTCGGTGAATCCGGAAAAGCATTGTTGATGCAGACTGCGGTATTATATGTCAATGACAGTGATGCTAAACGTTCTGTAAAGATTCATGATCGAGCACTTGCCAAGACCAAACAATGGCATGGCATATTGCCGGAAACCATCCAAAGTATGCCTGAAGAAATCTTCTATGGAGATATTCACGGCAAACCTTACCTGCTTGGTCTGGATTTCACCGATGTACAAAATGTATCATGCAATCTGAAAGATTACCGCAGCATCATGATCAGTTATTTCAAAAAGGAAAGCAATGTATCTCTCTTACGCAGTTTGATCAGACAGATACAGGAAGAACAGGGAGAGATCTATCTCTATCACGAAAACCACGAAAAATATGATGATCTTCTTGATGCATCCCACATCATCAGCAGTATGACAGATCTGGATGCCTTCCTGAAGAAAATGGCACAAATGTTAAAACAGCGTCAGCAGGAACTGAAACAGAATCCATCCGCAACACTCACACCACTAGTTATGATCGTGGACGGATTAGCCAAAATCATGAAAGAGGGCACGGTGGAAACCAACCAGAGGCTGGAAGTCTTTGTCCGCTTAGGTGAGGGAATCGGTTTCATGTTAATAACTGCAGATATGACGGATGAAATGAATTATGTCAAATTCATCGGCGGCAACATCCTTGCGGTTACATTGCGCAAAGGACCGAAATTGATTCTGGGAGGAAATATCAATTCTCATCAACTGATTTCAGCAATGGATATTTCTTCCACCCATCCTCAGCCTTTAAAATGGGATGAAGGCATTTATCAGGAAACTGAGAATGACGGAAACGTCCTGTTCAAAATGATGCAGGGAGACTAAAGTTAGCAGTTTTTGATGGTTATCAGCCAATAAATTAGTAAATTCAAATGAATCACATATTAGATATTGACTGAGGCATGCTAGAATAATTACAGATAAAGGAACAGAGGCACATATGAGCAGATATAAAACATTTAAATATTATCAAAGAATGGAAAAAGAATATGCCAATAAAAAGCGTGAAGCCAATGCCTTTATCCAGAGAGGAGATAAGGGATGGCCGGCTCGTTATTATCAGGATTTAGGGCAGACTTTCCTTGATTTTCTCCATAAATTTGAAGCAGGCGATTATGCGTGGACCGGTGAGGATGCAGATGCCTGCTACAACAAGATGAAAGCCCTTCGGGAAGAACAGAACCGGAACCGTCTGGCATTCCATCATGCATTCGATACGATTATAGCCAATCTTGAAGAAGATCGATTAAGTTATGCAAGAAAAGCAATGATTACACTGGATTCCTTTGATGAGTGGGATTGGGCTGAATGTACAGTCAAAGAAACCCCTGAATATCTGAAGGATCTTGTAAGGAAGATGTTTTCGTGAGGTGAATGATGAGATCATTTTCAAAAAAAGAATGGTATTTCCTGTTAAAGAGTATCGGATGTGATGAACAGCTGTTATCCTTCCCGGTTACACTTGATCAGAATAAAATACTTGAAGAATATGTTTCCATCAGAGATCATTGGCTGAAGGAAGAACTGATCGATCTTGACTTTGACGGTTCCATCCGCTGCCTGCCCTCCTTTGCCAGAGAAATATACAACCTGACAAACATCGGTACCATCTTCCGATGGGAAAAAGAAAACACAGAGATCTATATCAGAGGCCCTGTAGATGTTCTTCTGATTCAGGAACAGAATGACACCATCACAATCCAAACCATCCGTAATATTGAGCTGGTCGAATTGTTCAAAGATTCCCTTTATAATAGTCCTTCAGGGAAAATACATACAAAACGAATTTCGGATAACCTGGAAGCTGAATCAGATCTGACCATATATATTGCTGAAACAGATGAACTTGCCGAAGTTCTCGCAGAACACATGAATTTATTGTTTGAGGAATGGAAAGATGAATGAGCGTGTCATTATCACATTGAAATACGGGAAACAGGAAGCAGATTTCGATCTTCCCGGAAAAACAAAAATCAAGGATTTCAAGGAAGACCTCAAACATCTTCTCATGAAAGAATTCTCTGATATTCCTCTTCGTGACAGTACTTATATTTTGAAACATAAAACGAATTATCTTTCCGATGATTATTCACTCTATGATTACGGTATCTACGATGGAGAAAAATTAACGATAGAAACAGTTACCCATTAAGAAAGGAGGCGCCATGGCAAAATCAAGTTTTGATCCGGATGGATATCAAAGATTACAAAATGATTATGAAAA
>JAFYCG010000142.1 GCA_017539825.1 Solobacterium sp.
ATTGTACGATGTGGTTGCGGTCGACGAAGACAATTTCATACGGATATGCATCCAGAATTGCTTCATACACTTTGGCGTTGATTTCCATAAAAACTCCTTATACACCACCGATCGGAATAGAATCATCAAGACTTTGTAATACTTCCAGATATTTCTGATAAACTGCTTCATGATTGGGAAGCAAATCATCTGTCAGTTCATTAAACGGATAAACCTTGACCTGATTCACAAGGGAATCATTGACTTTGACATAGTATGTCCACAAAAGATCCGCTCTGACATTTTCAACAGTAACAGTCACCTGATCTCCCTGTACCCTTTTAACAATATCCATTCCGGCCACAACAGTTACTCTGTTTTCTTCTCCCCATTGTGCACAGATCATATTGCCCATTGCATAGAAACAGATGGTTTTGTGATCGTTAATCCATTCCATCGGCTGTATAACATGAGGATGATTGCCGATAATAATGTCACATCCGGCTTCAGAAAGCCTCATCGCAAGATCTCTTTGTTGCTGGTTGACAGACATAGAGTATTCCGTTCCCCAGTGCATCGCAACAATCACAACATCAGCTTCTTGATCCGCTCTTGCCACCTGGTCAATCAATTCATCTTCTCTTCCTTCATAGCAGTTGACCATCCATGGCCTGTCAGCAGGTGCACTCAGACCATTCATGCCGTAAGTCCAGGAAAAGAATGCATAAGTAATACCGTTAATCTCATGAATATTCAATGACTGCTGGTCTTCTTCAGAAACAAATGTTCCGGATGTAACGACGTCTTTGCTTTGCCAATAGTCATGTGAATTCTGGATACCAGAAGGTCCCTGATCCAGGCAGTGATTGTTTGCGTTGGATACAAGATTAAAACCATATTCAACCATCTGGTCACCAAAAGCACTCGGCGTATTGAATGTCGGATAGCCATGCGGGCCCCGGTCATCCCCGCCGATAATCGTTTCCTGATTATAGTATTCCAGATCATACGATTCTGCCATTGCTCCGATTCTTTCCAGCTGGTTGGAAAAATCATATCCGGAGGAAGTCTGTGCATCCATCCAGATCGATCCATGGATCAATGCATCTCCTGTCGCAAATAATGATGCGGTAAATACTTCTTCTTCCGGTATTTCTTCCGGCATGAGAATTTCTCCGGGTTCTTCTTGTGTAACAGGTTCCTGTTGTTCTTCATGCACATCAGCTTCTTCATTCTTGTTTTTCATGGACAGCCATCTCCAGGCTAAAAATCCATCCAAAGCAACCACAATTGCCAGCAGGATCAGAATCAATCCTCTGCCCTTGTTTTTATTTTCCATATAACATCCCCTTATCAGAATTCTTTACTATAACCATTTTAATACAATTGAATTTGAAAAGCATCATAAAAGGCTTCTTCCGATATAAGGGAAGATGCCTCTTTCAGATATTCAGACTTTTTTCAGCAAGCAGCACGGTATGCTGATTCCTGTCAACCTCTTTAATGACAATAAAACCATTTTTCATCCAGAAATGTGTGGATTGCGGATTGCCTTTATCGATGCATAAACGGACTGCATGATAGCCCATCTTCCTTAGAGAATCCAGAACATCTTTTATGATTGCACTGCCTTCGTGTTTTCCCTGAAATTCCGGATTCATCATAAAGAAACCGATAAAGCAGATTCCTTCTTCCGGATACCCGTTAACCAGATCCATAACGGCAACCAGAACATCTTTCTTACAGAAACCAAGGAAATACTTATCCTTTAAAGCAATACCCGGAGGTGTTAATTTCAGGTCCTGCAGAATTTGTTCTTTATTCAATTGTGCTTCACTGAAAAGATAGAACTGCGG
>JAFYCG010000143.1 GCA_017539825.1 Solobacterium sp.
GGCATACAATAGCGGCAGCGAAGATTGCATCGGTCTGTGATTGATACCCGCATATAATCAATCAGACGATGATAATGGTCCCGCATTTACACTTCCTCCAGGAAAATATCCACTGTTCCTCCGCAGACTTCTCCTTCCTTTGTGGAATCTTCAACACTTAATATCGCATGCATCATATACGCTTTTATCTCACTGTTTTCTAACAGTTCCTGTACTTTTTCTTTTACCAGTGCTTCTGTCAATCCGCCGCCTACCGTACCGACGCTTTCACCGAATTCGTTATACAGCATTCTTGTTCCTACCTCACGCGGTGCAGAACCGTGTTTTTCAACGATCGTACAAAGCATTCTTCTTCCACGTAAAGGTCCCTTGTGATGACTGCCGAGAATACTGTCCAGTATATTCCTCGGCATGCGTATATCACGGTTTCTGTTTTTGATTGCAATGACTTCCGCAAGCACGGATACCGCAATCTCTTCCGCACTTTCCGCTTTGATCTTTAATCCGATCGGTGTATAGATGGCATTGACTGCCTCTTCCGGATAACCTTCTTCAATCAGCTTTTCTTTGACAATCCCTACTCGATGAGCAGATCCCATCATGCCGACATAGGCATACGTCTTATTAAGTATCATTTTCAGACACGCTGTATCATGCTGGTGGGCGCGGGTTACAATGACAAAATAGGTATGCTGATCCCCCTGAATATCCGCTAATGCTTCCGCAAACGGTTTACATATGACATGATCCGCACCTGCTTCTTTTGCCTTTTCGGTATATTCTTTCCGGTCATCAATCACCGTAACCGTAAAACCGACCATCTTTGCGATTTTCGTAATCGGCATGGAAACATGTCCTGCTCCGCAGATGACCATCTTCTTCTCTGCACCGCAAAGTTCTACGTATATCTTTTCATCGTCAGCAGAGATCACCCCGGTTGTCGTCTGTTGAATGATTTCATTTTGAAATAACGGAAGAAAACTGCTGTTACAATAACTGATTCTGCCATCTTCCAAAAGCATCTTTTCACCGATATGCTCTCCTTCAACAACAGTCGCAAAACGATAATCACGGTTGGCATCAGCTTTTTCAAGTTTCTCGTAGAACTCTCTCATCATATCCCTCACTTTCCGAATCCGCAGTTTGGAAATGTACAAATATCACAATTCAGGCATAATCCGCCTTCACCAAGACGGTCAATTTCTTCTTTGGTGACCGGATCATCCGCTAACAGCCTTGGCAGCATCAGATCAAAGATCGTCCTTTTCGCATACATGACACAACCCGGTAATCCACAGACAGGAATTCTCTTTTCTCCCTTATATCCCAGCATGAACATCGCACCAGGCAAAACCGGAGCCCCGTATGTAATCACTTCATCTACAGCTGCCCTGATTGCTGCCGGTGTTCTGTCATCCGGATCTACGCTCATACCGCCTGTACAGATAATCATATCCACACCCTCATCATACATTTCATTGATGAAACCGGTCTCCATATCCACATCATCACTGCTGAGACGGTGCAAAACAACTTCTGCACCGAAAGCTTTCAGCTTCGCTATGATAACAGGCGTAAATTTATCCTGAATACGGCCGTAATATACTTCATTACCGGTAGTGATTAAACCGATGCGTTTCTTCACAAAAGGTTTTAACGTAAAGATGGGTGCACCTGATGATACCTGTTGTGCTTTCGCCATTTTCTCTTTTTCAATGATTAAAGGAATCACTCTGGTTCCGGCTATTTTATCCCCCTTCTTTACCGCTGTATCACCATGACGGGAAGCTATCATCATTTCACCGAGGGAATTTACCGCATAAAGACGTTTCCGGTCAATCTTCAACAATCCGTCACATGCAGCAATAACTTCAATCTTTCCCTCCTTTACAGAAGACTTATCAAACATCGAAGAATTTCCGATACAGATCTGACAGAGTATCTCTGCCGCTTCATCTTCATGTAACATATTCTCATTTACTTCCCAGACATAGATATGATCCTTGCCGATGCTTAACAGAAGCGGAATATCTTCCTCTGTAACGATATGCCCTTTGCGAAATAACGGGCCTTTAAATTCACCGGGTATGATCTGTGTCATATCATGACACAACATCATTCCTATAGCTTCTTCCGTCTTAATCAGTTTCATTTATTCCCTCCTGTTTTATCCTGTCTCTTATATAACAGGCTTTTTCATAACGTCGCTGATGATGCAGCAATGCTTCATCATCACGGCATTTTTCTTTGCTTAACGCAAAACGTTCTTCTATACTGACAACTCTGTCTTCGAAAACACACTTATCGGCATACCAGAGAAGATCTGCATCACTAAGAGGCTGATCCGGATCATATTCTTCTCTATGGTGTTCTTCCACCATATCTGCAATATCTCTGAATCCTTCTCTTCTTAATGACTCTGCCGATACTTTGGCATGATGTTTTTTTGTCCGGTCCAAATCGTGCAGTAAAGCTGCTTTATATATCTTTTCTCTGTCGTAATCCGCATGTAAATCATCCAGAATTTTCATTGCATATTCCGCAACAGCCCTCATATGTACGATCACATTGAACGGTGTCTGATGCTTTTGATACAGATCTGCAATCAGCACATCATCCAGCAATGCCAACGGCCGATACGGACCATCCGCAACCTGTAATTGTTCATCATGCATCCTGAATACACTGATGCTTAAATTGGGACAGGATACATGAAAGAGATCCTTTTTATCCGCATAACCCAGTTCCGCAAATAAACCTGTGATGACGCCTTTATGTGCCACTACAAGAACATTTTTCTGATCTTTTGCGTACACATTGATTCTTTTTTGAAAACGAAGTGCTGCTTCATGAAATGTTTCCGCTTGTGAAATCCGATACTCCCAGGGATCTTCTCCTCTTTTCACAAATGCCGACGGATCCTCTTCACGGATTTTATCAAAGTGTTTTCCTTCCCATTTTCCTAAATCAATCTCCGTTACATTTTCATCTGTTTCCGGCATGATCTCATAAAACTTTGCAATTTCCTGAGCAGTATCAACTGCCCTTTCCAAAGGTGAAGTGATGATTCTTCCGATATCCGGGTAATGTTCTTTCAGATATTCTCCCAGTATTCCTCCTCTTTTTCTTCCCCTTTGTGAAAGAGGAACATCGGTTCTGCCGATACAGATACCCGGTTCGGCAGTTGTTTCTCCATGTCTTACGACGATGACATCAGCCATGATCTTCTCCCTGTTTCAGCAGAATGACACTGCCGTGAATATCCCCAAGCGGAAGCAGATATAAACCATGTTCTGCACAGAACAGATCACAAGCTCTTTTCACGCCGGGA
>JAFYCG010000144.1 GCA_017539825.1 Solobacterium sp.
AAAATGAATGATTTCCCTGATTTCCTTTTCATCCTGTTCCTGCATTTCTTCGCCATGGATCAGTTCCGTTAATGAAATATCCAGATTTTCACATAGTATTTCCATAACTGAGATATCCGGAATGCGTTTTCCGTTTTCATACTGGCTGATTGCGGAAACTGTGACATGCATCTTTTCAGATAGTTGTTTCTGTGTCATGTTTTTTTCTGTTCTTTTTTTGCGGATGAATTGTCCTGTTTTTTTGCTGTCCATAGGCTTCCTTTCCTTTATGCTTTCAGTGTATTCTTTCAAATCCTCTTTTGTCTATTCACATAGTGTTAACTGACAAAAAACAATATATCTTAATGTAAAAAATCATTCTGAAAATACTTTTTTGAATGAACCCTGTTTTTCTTATTTTCCCATTGACAACAGTATGCGAAAAAAATACACTAAAAATATAGGAATTGTACGGTAGGTAAGGCTACCACAGGGATACGGGGTGCTGCCGCAAAATGATGGAGACATCATGAGTTGGTTAACAGGTGATATCGACAATAAGGTATCATCCAATGCATCAACATGCCCTGTGAAGCTAAAGCTTGAAACGGACAGAATATGCCTTATGTACCGCAATTCGAAAGAGTTGCGTTTTTATTTGTAAAGGAGGTCGAACCATGGAAGATGAGATGAACATTGAACAACTGATCGAGATGACAGAAGATTTACTGAAGAACAAACAGTACGTCAAGGTTCGAGATATGATTATCACTTTACAGCCAACCGATATTGCCTACATTATGGAAGCAATGCCGGATGATACGATGCCTTTGATGTTCCGTCTTTTGCCGAAAGAACTTGCGGCTGAAGTATTTGTCGAGCTGGAATCCGACAGCCAGGAGAATCTGATTACCGGTTTCTCAAGAGCAGAGCTGAAAGAAGTCCTCGATGAGCTGTATTTGGATGATACGGTAGATATCGTTGAGGAGATGCCTGCCAATGTCGTTAAGAGAATTCTGACAGCTTCCGATCCGGAAGTCCGCAAGAGCATCAATGAAGTTTTGCAGTATCCGGAAGATTCCACCGGTTCCATCATGACAACCGAGTACATTGACATGAAGAGAAACATGACGGTGGAAGATGCCCTGAAGAGAATCCGCAGAGTCGGACAGGATATGGAAACCATCAGCGTTATGTATGTCATTGACAAAGACAGACATCTGTTGGGTTATGCCTCCATCAGAACACTGCTGTTAGCGGATGAGGATGCGACCATGGGTGAAATCATGGACCGCAATGTCGTGTCGGCTTCCACACTGGATGACCAGGAGGAAACAGCACGTAAGTTTGAAAAGTACGACTTCCTCGCCATGCCGGTTGTCGACAAGGAAAACAGACTTGTCGGTATCGTTACCATCGACGACGCTATTGACGTCCTGACCGAAGAGACCACCGAAGATATCGAAAGAATGGCAGCTATCTCGCCATCCTACAAGCCGTATCTCAAAACAGATATCCTTGAAACCGTCAAATCACGTATTCCATGGCTGTTGTTATTGATGGTATCGGCAACCTTCACCGGACAGATCATTTCTTCCTTTGAAGATGCATTGGCTGCATTTACCGTATTAACCGCATATATTCCAATGTTGATGGATACCGGCGGTAATGCCGGTTCACAAGCAAGTGTCACAATTATCCGTGGTATCTCGCTGAATGAAATTTCCATCAAGGATATTGTCAAGGTTGTATGGAAGGAAATCCGTGTTGCCCTGATCATCGGTGTGATTCTTGCCGCATGTAACTTTGCCAAACTGATGCTTGTGGACAAGATGCTGTTCCATAACCCGATCACGATTTCTGTTGCACTGGTTGTATGCTGCACATTGGTCTTCACCGTCTTCAGTGCAAAACTGGTCGGCTGTACTCTGCCTCTTCTGGCAAAACGTCTCGGATTTGACCCGGCTGTTATGGCTTCTCCGTTTATCACAACCATCGTTGATGCAATCTCCCTTTTGATCTACTTCCAGTTTGCCAAGATGTTTCTGCATATATAAAGAAATGAGGCTTTATGAAAGAAAAAATCGATGTATTTGACTACAGTGTCAAGTTTACAAAAGATGTCATGAAAGGATTCCTGCTCACCACCAAAGCCAACGGAAAAGTTAATTCCATGGTCATCGGATGGGGAACAATCGGCATACAATGGGGCAAACCGATCTGCATCGTTTATGTCAGAACAAGCAGATATACACATAAGCTTCTGGAAGAAAATCCGGAATTCACCGTCAATATTCCGATTGACCGTCTGGGTGAAGATGTATTCAGAATCTGCGGTTCTCTTTCCGGAAAAGACATGGATAAAATCAAAGAGGCAAACCTGACATTAGTGGAAGGGGAATGTGTTTCTGTTCCGGCGATCAAGGAAGCACCGATTACTCTTGAATGCAAAGTCATCTACAAACAGACACAGGTTGTTGAGGATTATGCAGAAGATATCCGTAAGAAATACTACTGCAATGGCGAAGGCAAAGCAGAAGGACAGCAGGCTGTCCATACGGCATTCTATGGTGAAATCGTCAATGCCTATATGATCAAATAAACAGAATCCAAAGAAAGGTCAGAGTATGACCTTTTTCTTTGCTTGGATAAATCATAAAATTCGATTATAGTATTGGTAAAGATATTCCGGAGGTTTGTATGGAATTCAAATCGCATCTGATGGATGACTCACAATTGTTCAGATCATTGGCAAGAATCTTACATGAAATCATTGAGAAAAATGACGGTGTGGACAGGATCTGTCTGCTTGGCATCAAAAGAAGAGGCATATGCATGGCGGAAGTCATCCGGGAAAATATCGAAAAGTTTGAACATGTTAAAGTACCTGTCGGTCATATTGACATCTCCCTGTATCGTGATGATCTGACCACAATCACCGATCAGGCTGTTACTTCCGGCTGCAACATTCCTGTCGATCTGAAAGAATATACGATTGTTCTGGTGGATGATGTCCTGTATACCGGAAGAACCGTGAGAGCTGCAATCGAAGCGGTCTTCAGCCATGGCAGACCCAAGGCAATTCAGCTTGCAGTACTAATTGACAGAGGCCACAGGGAACTGCCGATCCGTGCGGATTATGTGGGCAAGAATATTCCGACATCCAGAAATGAAATAGTGCAGGTGATGTTTGAAGAATACGATGGAAAAACAGGTGTAGACCTGTATGCAATATAAGGAGGAAACGATGAAAGCTTTACCAAAAACATTTTTATGGGGCGGTGCTACCGCTGACTTCCAGTATGAGGGCGGATTCAATGAAGGCGGCAGAGGTCTTCTTTCTCATGACTATGAAACAGACGGAAGTCTTGAACATCCAAGACACCATACACTTCGCATGCCGGATGGTTCAATCATTACACCTGCCAGCAGCTTCTTCTATGCAGAACCTGTACCGCCTGAAGCAGAGCCTGTCTTCCTGGAAGATGCTTATTATCCAAGCCATAAAGCGGTAGATTTCTATCATCATTACAAAGAAGATATCGCCTTAATGGCAGGCATGGGATTCAATGTATTCCGTTTCTCCATCTGCTGGAGCAGAATCTTCCCTACAGGAGATGAAGAGATGCCAAACGAAGAAGGCCTGCAGTTCTATGATGATGTCATCAATGAAATGGGCAAATATGACATGGAACCGTTAATTACGATCTGTCATGATGAATTGCCGATGGAACTGGCTTTACGTTATGATGGATGGAGTTCCAGGCATGTCATTGACTGCTATCTGCGTTACTGCAAGGTGTTGTTTGAAAGATTCGGAGACAGATGCAGATACTGGCTGACTTTCAATGAAATCAATGCGGTAAGAGGATTCGGCCCTTGCGGAACAAGAGATTCCGGACCGCAGACACATTATCAGGCTGTACATCATATGTTTGTCGCCAGTGCCAAAGCTGTCATCATGGGTCATGCCATGATGCCGGAGGCAATGTTCGGGGCAATGTATGCCATGAGTGAATTATATCCTGCTACATGCAAGCCGGAAGACATGTTCAGACACATGCAGGTCAGAAGGGAAAACTTCTATTTCATCGATACAATGGCAAGAGGATATTATCCAAGCTACAGCCGTGATCTCTGGGACAGAAGGGGCATAACCGATATTAAGATGGAAGAAGGTGACAAGGAAATCCTGAAAGAAGGACAGCTTGATTTTGTCTCCTTCAGCTACTACAGATCCAATACTGTAAAGGCAGGAGATCCTTCCTTCACCGTAGGAGGAAGTCCTAACCCGTATCTCAAGAGCAGCGCATGGGGATGGCCGGTAGATCCGTTAGGATTGCGTTACTGCATGAATGAGATTTATGACAGAATCCAGAAGCCGATCTTTATCGTTGAAAACGGATTAGGCGCAGTGGATGAAGCGGATGAAAACGGTTATGTGGAAGATGACTACAGAATCGAATATCTGAAAGATCATCTGACGGAAATGGCCAATGCGATCAACATCGATGGTGTTGACTGTCTTGGTTATACCATGTGGGCTCCGATTGATCTTGTTTCTCTTTCCACAGGCGAAATGAAGAAGAGATACGGCTTCATCTATGTCGATATGGATGATAAAGGTAACGGAACACTGAAGCGTTCCAAGAAGAAATCCTATGACTGGATGAAACGCATCATCGAGACAAACGGCGCAGCATTAGACGAATAATACAGGAGGAGGATCCGATCTCCTCCTTTTTATGTCACATAATCTTTCATTCTTATAGTCAAAATGACTATACATTTAGAAAAAAGTGTGGTATAAATATGTCGGGAGGTAACTGACATGACAAATGTACAGGCATATCTGAAGAAAAAAGACGTTGAAATATCTGCACACCGTTACGGTATTACCGCAATGAGCGCAATGACACAGGGCTTGTTTGCCAGCCTTCTCATCGGAACAATCATCGGAACAATCGGTTCTTCTTTCGGCATCACATTTCTTGAAGATGCAGGCAATTTTGCCAAGGCTTCTGCCGGAGCAGCTATGGCTGTATCCATCGGTTACGCTTTAAAAGCACCTCAGCTTGTTTTATTCAGCCTGATTGCGGTAGGTACGGCAGCCAATTCCCTCGGAGGGGCAGGCGGACCTCTTGCTGTATATATGATTGCGATTGCTGCATGTGAATGCGGCAAGCTGGTTTCCAAAGAAACAAAAGTGGACATTCTTGTCACACCATCGGTAACTATTCTTGTCGGCACATTGCTCAGTGCTTTGTTTGCTCCGGCAATCGGAAAAGCAGCAAGTTCGGTCGGTTCATTGATCATGTGGGCTACAGAATTACAGCCGTTCTTAATGGGCATCATCGTATCCGTTCTTGTCGGCATCGCTTTGACACTTCCGATTTCCAGCGCGGCTATCTGTGCAGCTTTGGGATTGACAGGACTTGCAGGAGGAGCAGCTGTTGCAGGATGCTGCAGCCAGATGATCGGTTTTGCGGTTATGAGCTGGAAGGAAAATGGTGTAGGCGGGCTTGTTTCCCAAGGCCTTGGAACAAGCATGCTGCAGCTGCCTAACATCATCAAAAATCCAAAGACTTGGATTCCTCCGATTGTTGCCAGTGCTGTCACCGGCCCTCTTGCAACATGCCTCTTCCGTTTGCAGATGAATGGTCCTGCAGTTTCCAGCGGCATGGGTACATGCGGCTTAGTCGGACAGATCGGTGTGTATACCGGATGGGTAAATGATATCGCTAACGGTTTGAAGACATCCATCAGTGCAATGGACTGGATCGGATTGGTTGTGATCTCGTTCATCCTTCCTGCAATCATTTCATTTGCGGTATGCGAACTGGAGAGAAAAGCAGGATGGATCAAAGAAAATGATTTGAAACTGCCACAGTAAGCAATATCCATGCGATATTGCTTTTTTATGCTAGAATGGATGTATGGAACCCGTCAGAATTGTTTTATGCAGCGATAATCACGGTGACAGGGAAAGCATTTCTTTTATCCGGAAAGAATATGCGGATTTTGACTATCTGATTCATTGCGGTGACAGTGAGATGATGACAGAAGAACTGGATGGTTTTTTGTGTGTCCAGGGAAATCATGATTATTCCAAACATCCGGATCAACAGATTCTGACCATCGGTGACCACAGAATCTATATCTGTCATGGACACATGGATTTTTACCGGTATTTCAAATACAATCCCATGATTGAAAATGCAAAAAAGAATCATTGTGATACGGTTTTCTTTGGCCATGTACATACATATCAGGATACGGTTCAGCAAGGCATCAGATTATTAAATCCCGGTTCCTTGTATCATAACCGGGATGCAACCAAACCATCCTATATGCTTGTGACCATCGATGATGAAGGCATTCATGCCGAAAGGAGAGATTACATCAAAGTTAAGAAAGAAGTAAAGAAAAAAGAACCGGGATGGTTCGCAAAATGGATAAAGAAGTTATTTGAGGAGGATGTATGACTTTGATCAGCCAGAAAATGAGACAGCTGGCTCCGGAACTGGACCCGCTGCGTATCGGAACAGGATGGAAGGACGAAGACCTTTCCAAACCGCAGATTTTTATTGAAAGTACATTCGGTGACAGCCACCCGGGAAGCGGTCATCTGGATAAGCTGGTGGAAGAAGCCCGCAAGGGTATTCGTGATGCAGGAGGATATGGTGCCCGCTACTTCTGCACGGACATGTGTGATGGTGAATCACAGGGAACCGATGGAATCAACTACTCC
Organism: Solobacterium sp.; assembly: GCA_017539825.1. Classification (GTDB taxonomy): domain Bacteria; phylum Bacillota_I; class Bacilli_A; order Erysipelotrichales; family Erysipelotrichaceae; genus Bulleidia. The sequence goes on from JAFYCG010000144.1 coordinate 6,731, forward strand.
CTTGTCAGCAGGGAAATGATTGCCAACATGATTGAAATACAGGCTAATGCAACACCGTTTGACGGCGGTGTATTCATTGCCAGCTGTGACAAAGGCATGCCGGGTAATCTGATCGGCATGGCCAGAGTCAATCTGCCTTCGATTGTTATTCCGGGCGGTACAATGGCAGCAGGACCGAAACTGCTGACTTTGAATGAACTGGGTGTTTACAGTGCAAGATATGAAAGAAAAGAAATTGATCTGGAAACACTAAACTGGGCTAAGAAAAATGCCTGTCCGAGCTGCGGCGCATGCAGTTTCATCGGTACAGCTTCCACCATGCAGATCATGGCTGAAGCTTTGGGACTGGCTTTGCCGGGGTCGGCACTGCTTCCTGCTAACAGTCCGGATTTATTGGCATATGCTTATCAATCCGGCAAAAGAGCGGTAGAACTGGCTCTTGAAGGAAAGAAAGTACAGGACATTGTGACAATGGACAGCTTTGAAAATGCAATTCTTGTCCATGCGGCAATTTCCGGAAGTACAAATACGCTTTTGCATCTGCCTGCGATTGCACATGAATACGGCTTATCCATTGACGGAGATACATTTGACCGTCTGCATAGAAATGCGAGATTTATCCTGGATCTTCGTCCGACAGGGAAGTGGCCGGCAGAAGTCTTCTATTATGCAGGCGGTGTACCTGCCATCATGGAAGAGATCAAACCGTTCCTCCATCTGGATGTGATGACTGTCACCGGTAAAACACTGGGTGAAAATATGGATGAATTGAAAGAAAACGGATTCTATGAAAAATGTCAGAAATGGCTGGATGACTTCAATGAAAGAAATCATCTTTCCTTGAAAAAAGAAGATATCATTCACCCGTATGATCAGGCATTAGGTGTAGATGGCAGTATCGCTGTCTTAAAGGGCAACCTCGCTCCGCAAGGTGCAGTCATCAAACATACAGCCTGTCCGAAAGAGATGCATGTTGCTCTTTTGAAGGCTAGACCGTTTGATTCGGAAGAAGAGTGTATTGATGCAATCCTGCACCATAGAGTGGAAAAGGGAGAAGCGGTATTTATCCGTTATGAAGGACCTAAGGGATCCGGTATGCCGGAAATGTTCTATACTTCCGAAGCAATCAGTTCCGACCCGGAACTCGGTAGAGCCATTGCGCTGATTACAGATGGAAGATTCTCCGGAGCTTCAACAGGACCGGTCATCGGCCATTGCTCGCCAGAGGCACAATCCGGCGGACCGATTGCCTTAGTAGAACAGGGAGATCTGATCGAAATCAGCATACCGGAAAGAAAACTGAATATTGTCGGTGTAAAAGGAGAAAGAAAAACACCGGAAGAAATGGATGTTATTCTTGCCGAAAGAAAGAAGAACTGGAAACCGAAACCGATCAAATACAAGAGCGGTGCATTGCGCATGTTCCATGAACACGCTGCCAGCCCGATGAAAGGTGCATACCTGGAATTTGATGAATAAAAGAAAGCCTGTGGAGACTCACAGGCTTTTTAAAAGCAGGCGACGGGAATCGAACCCGCGTATTCAGCTTGGGAAGCTGACATTCTACCATTGAATTACGCCTGCATTGCTCAATTATTTTAATGCAAAACAGGGATAAATTCAATATAATAGTGCCATGGCGCAAAAAAAGATGGGAATCGAAGAAGCTGAAAAGCTGATTCAATGGTATACGGAAAATAAAAGGGAACTGCCATGGAGAGATACCGGAAATGCCTATGATGTATGGCTCAGTGAGATCATGCTGCAACAGACAAGAATAGAAGCTGTACGGGAAAAGTTCATCGCTTTTAAGAAGGCAGTTCCGGATATTCAGACACTGGCTTTTTTGGATCATGATGCTTTGATGCGTTTGTGGGAGGGACTTGGCTATTACAGCCGTGCTGCCAATCTGCAGAAGTGTGCTCTTGTACTGGTAGAAAAATACGATGGCAAACTGCCCGAAGAATATGCACAACTAGTCAAGCTGCCCGGCATCGGACCGTATACGGCTGGGGCTATTGCTTCGATTGCCTATGGGAAAGGCGTCAGTGCCATCGATGGCAATGTCATGCGTGTTTTAGCGAGATATTTCGGCATCAAAGAAGATGTCCGTGAACCATCGACAAAAGATCTTGTCTTACAAAGTATACAGGATGTATATAAAGAATCTCTTTCCTATGGTTCATTCAATCAGGGATTGATGGAACTTGGTGAGATACTCTGTATTCCCAAAGGGAAGGTGTTGTGTGAAAGCTGTCCCTTACATGAGAATTGTTATGCATATAAGCATCAATGCATGGATTCCATACCGTATCGCAGTCCTTTGAAACAGAAGAAGATCGTTGAAAGAACTCTGTTGGTTGTCCGGCAGGGAGACCGTTTTCTTTTGCATAAGCGTCCTCCAAAAGGATTACTGGCAAATCTCTATGAATTCACGGGTGTGGAAAAGCATCTGGATGTACAGGAAGCATTAAAGGCTGTAGAAGAAATGGGCATGGAGCCTTTGCATATACAAAGGCTGCCTGATGCAAAACATGTCTTTACGCATCTGGAATGGCATATGAAAGCCTATGAAATACAGGTTGGCGACCTGATGGAAAAGAATGATTTTCTTTTCGCAAACAAAAAGGAATTAGCCGGTATGGCTATTCCTTCTGCATTTAAAACTTATGTTGACTGGTTCTCTTTACGGGAGAAATGACGGATCGTAATCTTTTTCGGTTCCTCTTTCTTTTCCGGTTTGTTTTGTTTCTTTTTGTGAATGACAGGCTGCTTCTTTTTGACAGGAGCAGCTTTCTTTTCCTTTTTGGAAAGATCGATCACGGATCCATCCTCATTTGTCCAGGCATTTGTATTGTCACCGCCTCTGTGCATGAGGAATTGTGCTGCCTCATTTAAAGAAGAAAAGTGACGGCTTTGTTCAAACTGGATTCTGCCTTCATCATCTTCACGCAAGATGCCCTGTTCATAGAGGCTGCGGAAGATCTCCTTGTTGGTTTTCATCTCCCTGTTACCATAGGCTTTCATGGTGGAACCGGAGAGAACTTCTATATCGTTGAGGGAATGGAAGATTGCCCTGGCATTGACGGTCGGAGCAGTCAGAATGATGATGTCGTCATCATTGACCAATGACAGTCCCGTATCCCTGCCGGCATCTTTTGTACCGTTGTATGGATATATGCGGATAATCTCTTCGGCAAGATCATTACACCGTTTGAGAATATCTTCTTTTGTCCATGTCTTTTTCTTTAAGACCGATGTATTCATGCGGATATGGAGTGTTTTGGAAAGTACCTTCTTTTTGAAGGCAAAGTCCTCATTGCCCATTTTTGTATTGTCGTATATCGCACATAATGTCAGATTGCCGATTAAGTTGACATGGTTTGTATAATCATCTTCATCTGTCATGCCTGCATTTTTTAACCACCATTTGTTCGGATGGCGCGGCATGAT
>JAFYCG010000145.1 GCA_017539825.1 Solobacterium sp.
GGATTATTTCGTTATTCATGGATTCTTCCGGACAGGCATGAACCTTTGAAAATATTTTCAATAACAATGAAACATTTTCTTATTGAAATATAAAACCGAACATGTTAGAATGCTCTCGTTAAGATAGAGGCGCGGAAAAGACCAAGCCGGGTAGAGTCGGTAGACGTTCGATATCCGGTCGCAGCAATTTCGCCGAACTGTCTTCCAAGACATTGGAAGATGGTGGGCTGGTGGAGAATATTCACCAGACTGTCTACGTATGTAGGAGAGCTATCAAAATTGGGTGTTTTGTATATACCGATAGAGATAGTACTCTGTCGGTATTTTTTTACGGAGGATAGGATTATGTCATTCATTGGCGGACACGACATCAGAAAACTTGCAGACACATATGGAACACCTCTTCTGGTTTATGACGAAGATGCAATGCGAAAGAGACTGAATGAATTTGTTTCCTCATTCAAATCGGAAAAGCTTGAAACAGGCGTATTATATGCATCCAAAGCTTTTTCCTGCAAAGCGATGGTTTCGCTTATTGATGAATATGGATTGTATCTAGATGTCGTTTCCGCAGGTGAATTGTTTACGGCATATAAGACAGGATATGATTGTTCGAAAATCTTCTTTCATGGCAATAATAAAACTTTGCAGGAATTGAAGATGGCAATGCAGATGCATGTCGGAACCATTGTCGTGGATAACCTGATGGAAGCAGAAGAACTTGCCGAACTGGCAAAAGAGGCAGATTATCCCGTTCATACATTGCTTCGTGTCAATCCGGGAATTGAAGCACATACGCATAAATATATTGTTACGGCACATGTTGACAGCAAGTTCGGCATCTCCTTCTTAAATGAAGAGGAACTGGTAGAGACAATCAAGGTATTGCAGAATGGTGAAAACATCGTATTTGACGGACTGCATGCACATATCGGTTCACAGATCTTTGATATACAGGCTTTTCTGGAAGAGATCAAAAAGCTGTTTGCTTACAGCCAGAGCTTAAAAGAAAAATATGGCATTGATTTTCATACAATCAATCTGGGAGGTGGCTTCGGTGTAAAATACACCGAAGAGGATAAACCGGTTCCGATTGAAAAGGTATGTCAGAGCATGATTCAGACATGTGAAGAGGAACAGGAAAAAACATGTCCGATGATTCAGAGGGTTCTGATCGAACCGGGCAGAAGCATTGTCGCTGAAGCAGGATATTCTGTTTATACCATCGGCTATATCAAGAAGACCCCGAATAAGCTGTATGCATTTGTGGATGGCGGCATGAATGACAACATCCGCCCTGCATTGTACCAGGCAAAATATGATGCCTTCATCGAAGGCAAGGAAGAGGAAGAAAAGAATACTTCGTATACAATTGCCGGAAAATGCTGTGAATCGGGAGATATCCTGATTGAATCCATTGAACTGCCGAAAGCAGAAAAAGGAGATCTGCTTGTCATGAAGACAACCGGCGCTTATGGTTATTCCATGGCCAGTCATTACAATAAAATCCCTCTTCCTGCAGTTGTATTTGCATCGGAAAAGGAAACAAGAGAAGTTATAGAGAGGGAAACATTCGAACATATGATTTCCCTGGAGAAATAGGAGGATATAAAAATGATTAAAGGTTCTATTGTTGCATTAGTTACCCCGTTCCATGAAGACGGAAGCGTCAATTTTGAAAAACTCGGTGAATTGCTGGAATGGCATATTGCCAACTCAACAGACGGCATTCTGGTTCTGGGCACAACCGGTGAAAGTACAACGATGACACACGAAGAAGATGATGCAGTTGTTGAATTCACCCTGAAAACAGTCAACCACCGTGTTCCGGTCATTGCCGGTTCCGGTTCAAATGATACCAACACCATGCTGTTCAAGAGCAAGAAATATGCGGATCTCGGTGCGGATGCATTGCTGGTCATCACACCATACTACAATAAGGCGAATGAAGAGGGTATGATCCGTCACTTCACAACAGTTGCCGATCAGGTAAGTGCGCCATGCATCCTTTACAACGTGCCGGGCAGAACAGGCTGCAGCCTGAGCGTCAGTGCAGTTGAAAGACTCTCCAAGCATCCGAATATCATCGGTATCAAGGAAGCAAGCGGCAATATCTCCTATGCAGTGAGCATTTCCCGTTTCCTGAGTGATGACTTTGTCATGTACAGCGGCAATGATGATATGGTTGTTCCGATCCTGTCTCTTGGCGGATCAGGCGTCATCAGCGTATTTGCCAACACCAATCCAAAGGAATGCCATGACATGGTAGCCAACTGGTTTAACGGAAACCAGGCTGAATCTCTTGCTATTCAGCAGAAATATCTGGATTACATTCATGCATTGTTCTGCGAAGTCAATCCGATTCCTGTAAAAGAAGCATTGAATGCAATGGGTAAAGGCGTCGGCGGTTATCGTTTACCGCTTTATGAAATGGCAGATAAAAACAAAGAACATCTCTATGCAGAGATGAAAAAGGTAGGATTATTATGAAAATCCTGGTTGGCGGAACAGGAAAAATGGGGCAGCTGATTGCTTCCACAGCTATCGCACAGGGACATACGGTTGTCGGTATGATGGATGCTTTCCATCTGGATGAACTTCCGGGAATGGAAAAAGCAGATATCATTGTTGATTTCAGCCATCGTGATAACCTGCCATGGATTTGTGAATATGTGACCAGAAATGATTGTTCTCTGGTTTACGGTACAACCGGCTTGAATGATCAGATGAAGGAAAAGCTGTATATCCTGTCTAAGACACATCCTGTATTCTTTGCGGCAAATTTCTCTTACGGTGTAGCTGTATTACAGGAATTGCTCAAAGTCGCAACGCCTTTACTGAAAGATTCTTTCGATATTGAACTTGTTGAAACACATCACAATCAGAAACAGGATGCACCAAGCGGTACAGCGAAAGCCATTCTGGAGATCCTGAATGAAGGAAAGAATTTTGAAGAAGTTTACGGTAGAGAAGGAATGACAGGCGCAAGAGGAAAAGAAATCGGTGTCCATGCCCTCAGAGGCGGTACAGAAGCCGGTGAACATACTGTGCATTTCTTCGGAAATCATGAAAGCATTACAATAACCCATCATGCAGATAACAGGCAGATCTTTGTCGATGGTGCAATGCGTGCCGTAGCGTTCTTAGAAGACAAAGAACCGGGTTTATACAATATGCGTGATTTATTGTTTAAGTAGAAAGAAGGAAAAAATGAAGACAAGAATTGGAATCCTGGGAGATGGAAATCTTGGCAAGGGAATTGAACTGGCCATTCGTGAGACATCCGATATGGAGCTTGTCGGTGTATTTACCAGACGAGATCCATCCACAGTCAGCATTCAGACAGAAAATGTACCTGTCTGTTCATCAAACGAATTACTGGATTGGCAGGATAAAATCGATGTATTGATTATCTGCGGCGGCAGTGCAACAGATCTTCCGGTACAGACACCGGAATATGCAAAATATTTCAATGTCATCGACAGTTTTGATACCCATGCGAAAATACCACAGCACTTTGCCAATGTGAATGCAAGTGCAGTATCCGCAAACAAGACAGCCATCATCTCCGTAGGCTGGGATCCCGGTATGTTTTCATTGATGCGTGCATATACAAATGCCATTCTGCCTAACGGCAAGGATTACACATTCTGGGGAAAGGGCGTCAGCCAGGGACATTCCGATGCAATCCGCCGTATTGAAGGTGTCGCAAATGCAAAGCAGTATACGATTCCTGTTGATGAAGCACTGGCTTCCGTCAGAAACGGTGAAAATCCCGAACTAACAACACGCCAGAAGCATACACGTGAGTGTTTTGTCGTATTAAAAGAAGGTGCAGATCCCAAGAAGATTGAAGAAGAGATCGTCACCATGCAGAACTATTTCGATGAATATGATACGACGGTACATTTTATCGATGCAGAGGAGTTCGCTAAGAATCATTCAACCATGCAGCATGGCGGATTTGTATTCAGAAGCGGATCAACCGGTATCAATCATGAAAACAATCATGTGATTGAATTCTCTTTGAAACTGGATTCCAACCCGGAATTTACAACCAGTGTCATGATCGCTTTTGCCAGAGCTGCAAAACGTTTATATGATATGGGCAGTTACGGTTGCAAGACAGTGTTTGATATAGCACCTGCAATGCTTTTGGAACAAAGCCCGGAAGAAATGAGAAGTCATCTTTTATAAAAGCGGAACAATCTGTCGCAAGACAGACCGGAAAAGACATCGGTCACCCCCCAAAAACCGATGTCTTTTTATATGATTGTCGCAAAATAATCTTCCGGTGTTTCCCGCCTGCGGATCTGACGGATGGTGCCGTCTTCACAAAGCAGCAGTTCTGCACAACGCAATCTGCCGTTATAGTTATATCCCATGGAAAAACCATGTGCTCCCGTATCATGAATGATCAGGATATCACCGATATCGATTTCAGGCAGCGGTCTGTTCCATGCGAATTTGTCATTGTTTTCGCAAAGGGATCCCACAACATCATATTCGTGATCTAGCGGAGCATCTTCTTTTCCGGCAACGGTGATATGGTGATAGGCTCCGTACATGGCAGGACGTAACAAATTGCATGCATTTGCATCTACACCGATATAATGGCGATAGGTGTTTTTTTCGTGGATAACCTTTGTGACAAGACAACCATAGGGACCTGTCATATATCTTCCGGATTCAAGAAAGATAGAAACATCATCCATTGCTTCCGGTACAAGAATGCTTTCATAGGCTTTTCTGACACCGTTTCCAATCGCAAAGATATCATTTTCCCTGTCTTCCGGCTTATACGGTATACCGATACCTCCGGATAAATTGATGAAAGATATATGACAGTTTGTCTGTTTTTTTATCTCTTTCGCCAAGGTAAAGAGAATACCTGCCAAAGCAGGGTAATATTCATCGGAAAGGGTATTGGATGCGAGAAATGCATGGATACCAAAATGTTTTACACCCTCCTTCTGCAGGATGGAGATGGCGGAAAGCACCTGTTCTTTTGTCATGCCGAATTTGGAATCCTGAGGCGTATCCATTACCTGAACATCCTCTCTTGATTTTCCCAGCTGAAATATACCTCCCGGATTATAGCGGATACACATTGTCTCAGGGAATGATCCGATCAGCTGTTTCAAAAAGGGAATATGGCTGATGTCATCAAGATTGATAAGAGCATTCATACGATTAGCCAGGATGTATTCTTCTTCCGGGGTATTGTTGCTGGAAAAGAAGATCTCATGATTATGAAAACCCGTCCTTTCCGCTAACATCAGTTCTGTCAGGGAGGAGCAGTCAAGACCAAATCCTTCCTCTTTCATGATTTTCAGAATGGACGGATTCGGTGTCGCCTTTACCGCAAAATATTCTTTAAAACCCGGGTTCCACGCAAAGGCTTCTTTCAGTTTTCGTGCATTTTCACGTATACCTCTTTCATCATAGAGATAAAAGGGAGTAGGATAATTCTGTATGATTTTCTCTAATTGTTCTTTTGTCACAAACGGCTTTTTCATAAGCCGCATCGTAATACAAATCATTACGTCTGTCAATCAGTTTGCTGTTTAAAACTTGTGGAATTGATGCTATGATTACTACGTTGTTTTTAGAGGTATAGAAATGAAAAAGTGGATTATAACAGCTTTATGTATTTTTGTGTGCGGCTGTTCTGCACCATCAGCTGCTTCTGTAAAAGAAGAAACAAGTGAAAATGCAGAACCGGCAGAATTGCACCATTGTGAGATTGAAGTAAAAGACTACGGAACAATTGCTGTAGAGCTTGATGCTACACAGGCACCGATTACCGTTGCAAACTTTATGGATCTTGCTGAATCCGGATTCTATGACGGGTTAACCTTCCATCGGATTATCAACGGTTTCATGATTCAGGGCGGAGACCCTGAAAGAAACGGAACCGGAGGGTCGGGAAATAACATCAAAGGAGAGTTCAGCAAGAATGGCGTGGAAAACAATATTTCCCATGTGACAGGGGTCATCTCTATGGCAAGAGCAACACCGTATGACAGTGCCAGCAGCCAGTTCTTTATCATGGTAGGGGATGCAACCTATCTTGACGGAAACTATGCTGCTTTCGGGCATGTAACAGACGGGCTGGATGTCGCTCTGCAGATTGCCCATGATGCAATACCTCTCGACCAAAACGGGACAATTGCACCCAGTGACCAGCCGGTTATCACAACCATCAGAATTATTGACTAAGGGGATTTAAAAATGAGTGAATTAACAGTAAAGACACCCTGGATTGAACATCTGGGTGATGTACCTGCACATCTGGAATATTTTCAGGGTTCCATGTATGATGCCGTTGAACGCATAAGCCTGCAATATCCAAACGGTATTGCATTTGATTTCATGGGGAAATCAACCACATACAAAACACTGGTGCAGAGAATCAACGAATGCGCAAAATCTTTGCGTACAATCGGTGTAAGACAGGGTGACAAAGTGACTATTGCCATGCCGAACTGTCCGCAAGCGATTTATATGTTTTATGCGGTCAATCTGATCGGTGCGGTTGCCAATATGATTCATCCGCTCTCTGCGGAAAAGGAAATCGAGTTCTATCTGAACGCATCCAACAGTGTCACTGCCATTACATTAGACCAGTTTTATCATAAGTTCGATCATATCCGTTCCAATACGAAGGTTGTCAATATCATCATCGCTTCTGTGAAAGATGAATTATCACGACCGGTAAGAGCCGGATATATGCTGACAGAAGGCAGAAAGATTGAAAAGATTCCGAAGGATGCACCGGTTATCCGCTGGAAGGAATTTATGCGTTTAGGAAAACATTGTTTCTATAACTATAAAGTACAAACAAGTGCTAATGATGTTGCGGTGATTCTGTATTCCGGAGGCACAACCGGAACGACAAAGGGCATTGAGCTGACCAACCTGAACTTTAACGCTTTGGGACAGCAGGTCGTAGCTTCCAACCAGATGTTCCGTCCTGGTGACAGGATGTTAGCAGCGATGCCGATCTTCCATGGCTTTGGATTAGGTGTATGTATTCATACCATGCTTTCTCAGGGGGGCAGATGTATTCTGGTTCCCCGCTTTACAGCCAAGAGCTACGCAAAGCTGATTACCAAGTACAAGTGCAACTTTATTGCCGGTGTACCGACACTGTATGAAGCTTTATTGCGTCTTCCTTCCATGGAGGGAGCAGATCTCAGCAGTTTAAAAGGCGTATTCTCCGGCGGAGATTCCCTGTCCATTGAATTGAAGAAGAAATTTGATAAATTCTTAGCGGATCATCGTGCGGCAATTCAGGTCAGAGAGGGCTATGGCACAACCGAAACCGTTACGGCATGCTGTCTGACACCGAGAGACCGTTATAAAGAAGGCAGTATCGGTTTACCGTTCCCTGATACCTATATCAAGATTGTCAAACCGGATACGGATGAAGAACTGCCATATGGTGAAGAAGGAGAAATTCTTCTTGCCGGTCCTACCGTTATGAAAGGATATATGGACAATCCTGAAGAAACAGCACATACGCTCAGAAAACATGCCGATGGTCTGACATGGGTGTATACAGGTGACCTCGGTGTTATGGATGATGAAGGATTTATCTACTTTAAGGGCAGGGCTAAGAGAATGATTATCTCTTCCGGCTACAACATTTACCCGGCACAGCTGGAAAACATTATCGATGCCCATGAAATGGTACAGATGAGTTGTGTCATCGGCATTCCGGATACATATAAGATGCAGGCGGTCAAGGCATTTATCATGCTGAAACCGGGTGTAAAAGCGGATGAGGCAACACGTGAGAATATCATGGCTTACTGCCGCAAACATATTGCCAAATATGCAATGCCGAAAGAGATTGAATTCCGTGATGAACTGCCGAAGACACTGGTAGGAAAAGTCGCATATCGCAAGCTGGAGGAAGAAGAACTTGCCAAGCGGAAACAATAGTTTGTTTGTCAGAGGATTTTCCATCGGATGGGATGAAGTGGATCAAAACAGCTATCTGCATCAGATTGAGGCTTTGCGGAATTGTGAATCTTTCGCGTTTCATAAGCCGGTTACTTTCTTTGCCGGAGAAAACGGAACCGGAAAGTCAACCCTTCTGGAAGCATTAGCAGTATCCTGCGGTTTTAATCCGGAAGGCGGAAGCAAGAACTATCGTTTTTCCACATATGATTCCCATTCAAAACTATGGGAGGCAATGCATCTGCAAAGAGGACCTTACAGGGAAAGCTGGGGATACTTCCTTCGAGCGGAAAGTTTCTATAATGTTGCCACAAAAGAAATGGATTATGCCGACGGTGATCATCCATCTGAAAGGTACCATGAGAAATCCCATGGAGAGAGTTTCTTAAAGCTGATCCAGAATCACTTCTATGAAGAAGGACTGTATTTTCTGGATGAGCCTGAAGCGGCATTGTCACCACAGAGACAGTTGACATTGTTGCTGGAAATCTGCAACCGTGTGAAAACCGGATCTCAGTTCATTATTGCAACCCATTCTCCGATACTGATGGGAATTGAAGATGCAGAGATCATTGACTTTGATGACGGACATATGCATCCCTGTTCCTATGAGGAGACAATGAGCTATCGCATCACAAAGATGTTTGTGACAGATCGCAAGCAGATATTGAGACATTTACTGGAAGAGAAATAAAAGAAAGCTGTCAGATACCCGATGACAGCTTTTTCTATCCCATATTCTGTTTTCCGATGGAATCAATTTCCATAATATATGATGAAATGTTTAAAAAGAAAAAAATCGTGCGCATAACACCATATAAAATGAAGCGGAATATGCTATAATCACATGGTATAAGAGGTTGTAAAATGAGAAGAAGACATAGTAACAGTGATTTTTTCTGGATATTGATATTAATCTTTGTGTTCGGAGGAGGTTCCGTATTTCCCTTGTTGCTGATCCTTGGTGCGGTTCTGGCAATTACCATGGCTGCAGTCAATTCCAGCAAAAAGCAGGAATCACAGAACATGGGTTATCAGAATGGGTATACCAGAACCAGAAATTATTATCGCACTACAACCCGTAACGGGTATTCTCCAAGCCAGATGGCAAAGGTGAATGTTTATCTGCGCAACTGGTACAGAGCCAGAAGATATCTACCGATCGGTTCCAATATCGATCTACGCATTCATGGGCAGAGGTATGCATCTTTGGCAAGCCTGGATGTATATCGTGACGGAACATATATCTGCTCCCTGAATGATTTCGGCAGAAGATATCCGGATTCCTACAATGAAATTCTTGCCGAACTGGTCAGAATGTCGGAACAGCAGGCACAGCCTGAAGTATTTGAGGCGGAAGTTGTGGAAACACCGGCTGCCCAGAAGCAGGAAGTCAGACAGGAAACAAAACAGGAAGAAGCAAAACCGCAGGAAAAGAAAAAGTCCGCAAGTGATTTCATGGAGGAGATCAACCGTCTCAATGAAAATATTCCTGATGAGGATATCACAAACGGCCTGCATGAAACCTACAGCCTGCTGAAACAGATTAATACTCTGGAACAGAGATTCCCTGATTCCAAAGACAAGCTAAAGAAACTGTATGAATACTATCTGCCGATCCTGATCAGGATTCTCAGACAGTATGTCAATCTTCAGGCAGCAAAGAGCGATCCGAGCTATGAGGATACACGTCAGAAACTGAATCGTACAATCAAACTGATCAATGATGCCATGAAGACAATTATTTCCAGTTTGACAGACCAGGATTTTATCAACCTGGCAGCGGATATTTCAACATTGGAAGCTGTTCTGCAGAAGGATGGCTTAACCAATGAAGGTAAGATGACACAATCAAAGGGATAACAATATGGCAGACAGAAGAAGAGATGAAAAAGAACGCCTCTGGAATGAAGTTCTGGGCAGAAAAAGAGCATATGAATCCGATCAGGCATCCAAGGAAATTGAATTATCAATAGATGCACATGAAAAAGAAGTCAAGGAAACACTGAAGAGTGCGGATTATGCGATGGATGAATTAAACAGAATTCTGCTTCAGCAGCAGAAGGATCTGGATGCTTTGAGCAATGAGATGAAAAAGCCTTCCTCCATTGACATTTCCAATATGGATATGGATCAGCTGGAAGCTGATATCAGAAGAGACTATGGCACAGAGGAAGTCAAACAGACTGTTAAGAATTTTGATTCTGCGACTGTTTTTGATGAGATTTACAATGTTATCACTTCCAAGATCATGGGTCAGAAAGATGCATTGCGTCAGATGATCATTGCCTTCAGAAGACCATATGTCATGGGTGAAGAAAAAGGCATGCCGAAGAATGTCATTCTGATCTCAGGACCAAGAGGATCGGGAAGACATGAAGCCGTCATGGAGATGGCAAGATCCCTGAGTGATAAAAATGTATTTGCTTCAGACGAAGTATATACAATCGATATGAGCAGATATACCAGCGGTGCACAGGAACAGATCTTCCTGCAGGATCTCTATGAAGCATTGCAGGGAAAAGGATCTGTTATCTGCTTCGAGCATTTTGAAAACGGATTCCCGTCCTTCTTAAGAATGGTGGATTCTCTTGCAACAACAGGCAGTGTCACTTTGAATAAACGTTATGTGCTGACTAAAGGCGTTCTTGTTGAAAACCAGACAGGACTTGTTACCAATACTGTGGATTCTTTATCCGCAGAAGGAAAGTATCTGATTTTTATCACACAGAACAGTCCTTCCAAAGTACAGGATGCCTTCGGTGCAGACTTCATGTACCATGTGCTGGATACAATCACATTGAAACCGCTGGATGAAGAAAGCGTAAAAGTGATCATTCATAACAATGCGGAAAAACTGAAGAGAAAAGCTGCAGAAAATCTGCATGTTTATACAAAGATCGGTCCTGAGACAGAAGAGTGGGTTGCCACCCATTATGACAAGACACAGGGTGCTGAAGCTATTTCATCGATGTTCTATGATTTCTATGTTTCATTAAGCCACATGGTATTGAATCAGAATCTGGGAAAAGATGAAACAATCACCGTGACCGTCAAAGATGACAAGCCGGTTGCGGTTTATGAAGATGTAACAACTGTATTATCCAGATCCAAGAATTCCGAAGAGGAGATTGAAGCAATCAATAAAGAGATCGATCAGATTGTCGGTCTTGAAGAAGTCAAGAGCTATATCCGTTCCTTACAGTCTCATATTGCCATTCAGCAAAAGAGAAAAGAACAGGGCATGAAGACTGCAGCATTATCCATGCATATGATCTTCACCGGTAATCCGGGTACTGGTAAGACAACGATTGCCCGTCTGATTTCCCGTTATATGAAAGCGATCGGTGCATTGAGCCAGGGCCAGCTTGTTGAAGTTACCAGAGCAGATCTTGTTGCCCAATATGTCGGACAGACAGCTCCGCTGACCATGTCGGTTATCAAGTCGGCAATCGGCGGTGTAATCTTCATCGATGAAGCATATTCCCTCTACAGAGGAAAAGATGATTCCTTCGGCCTTGAAGCAATTGATACGCTTGTCAAGGCCATGGAAGATAACCGTGATGATCTGATTGTCATATTAGCCGGATACAAGAGAGAAATGGCCGGTTTCCTTGAATCCAACAGCGGTTTGAAATCCAGGTTCCCGAATCTGATCAACTTCCCTGATTATACCGGCGAAGAGCTCAGAAAGATTGCTGTTTTACAGGCAAAGGGAAAAGGATATGAAATTGCAGAAGATGTCTATGAGCCATTAGAGGCATATTTCAATGAAGTACAGTCCATCAATGCAGCAGAAGCCGGCAACGGAAGACTTGCCAGAAATGTTGTGGAAGATGCGATTCTATCCCAGGCGAATCGTCTTGTGAGAGATCCGGATGCTTCAATGACTGTACTGTTAAAGGAAGATTTTGATTTTACGGTTAAAGTCAAACCACCGGTAAAACCGGCATCAACCAATCCGTTAGAGGATTTACTGAAGATGACGCAAGGCTCTTAACAGAGCCTTTTTCAACAGGAGGAAATATGAAACAGGATAAAATCAGAGGATGTCTCGTCGCAGGGGCAATCGGTGATGCATTGGGGTATCCCGTAGAATTTCTGAAGTACAAACAGATTCAAAGAGAATACGGTCCTGAAGGTATTGATTCTTTTGACATTGATTACCGTACAAAAAAAGCTGTCATATCCGATGATACACAGATGACATTGTTTACAGCGGAAGGAATCCTTAACGCTGTAAGTGATGGCGGAGATATCACAGAGCATATTTATCAGGCTTATCTGGATTGGCTGTATACTCAAAATGAAAGAGGAGATCATCCCAATGTATGCAAACTTTTGGAAAGAAAAGAACTGTATGCAAGAAGAGCACCGGGCATCACATGTCTGAATGCTTTGGAATCAGGGGATATGGGAACTCTGACACATTCTTTGAATAACAGTAAAGGCTGCGGCGGTATTATGCGTGTAGCACCTCTTGGCTTGTTCAGTTCTCAGATTGATCTGAAAGAAGCTATACTTCTTGGGGCAAGAGCAGCAGCGATTACGCACAGCCATCCGTTAGGATATATCCCGTCCGGTTTTCTTTCAGGACTGGTTTATGTATTGATCAATCAGGAGTTATCCCTGAAGGATGCAATAGAGGAAACGCGTGTCATTGTCAATGAGATTTTCTGTGAAAATGATTATATCAACGATCTGGACCGTCTTGTCAGAAGAGCTGTTTCCTATACAGAGAATGAGCAGAATGATCTGCAAAATCTGAAGAATTTAGGTGAAGGATGGGTTGGTGAAGAAGCACTTGCAGCTGCTTTGTATTGTGCCTTAAAGTATGAACATGATTTTGACAAAGCCATTACGGTATCTGTCAATCATGATGGTGATACGGACTCAACCGGTGCCGTGACAGGTAATATTCTCGGCTGTATTGTCGGATATGACAATATTTCTTCCAAATGGAAGACAAATCTGGAGTGTGAAGATCTGATTGTTGATATGGCAGATAAACTGTTTATGTGTAGAAAGGAATCGTTATGAAACTTTTGACTATCACTGTTCCCTGTTACAATTCACAAGAGTATATGGAGAAGTGCCTGAACAGCCTTTTATCGGAAAAAGAGAGAATTGAGATTATCGTTATTGATGATGGTTCAACGGATGATACAGGAAAGATTGCCGATCATTATGCGGAAATGTATCCGGATACGGTCAGAGTCATCCATCAGGAAAACGGCGGACATGGAGAGGGCATCAACCAGGGATTGAAGCATGCATCCGGAATTTATTTTAAAGTTGTAGACAGTGATGATACACTCAGCGAGGATTTCGGGCTGTTCCTGGATACATTGGAAGATGTAGAAAATCATGGCGGAGTAGATCTTTTTGTCACAAATTACTATTATGTTCATGCGGATGGAAAGGGAGACAGATCCATCAATTATTCCAATGCGCTTCCGGAAAAGGAAGTGTTCCTCTGGAATAAAACCAGAAGGTTTAAGCTGCATCAGCTTTTGACAATTCATTCCTGTACATTCCGTACAGAGCTGATGAAAAAGACAAATGTCATTCTGCCAAAACATCTGTTCTATGAAGATAACTACATGATCTGCGGAAATCTCAGAGATGTAAAAACGATGTATTATCTGAATAAGGATTTGTATCTTTACCATATCGGCAGAGCGGATCAGTCCGTACAGGAAAGCGTTATGAAAAAACGCTATAAGCATCAGCTTGCAGTTGCCGAATATTGTTTTAAAAGCATTCGTCTGGATGACATTCAGGATAAGAAGAAATTGCAGTATTTAAAACATGAAATGTTTATGATGTTTGCGATCGGTATTGTGTTTACACGTTTAAACAAGTCGGACGAAACAGATGCAGCTATCAAAACAATGTGGGATAATTGCCGGGAATATGATGCGAAGTGGACGGATTACTTTCAGAAGAAAACAGCTTTGGCTCTGATTGACATACCCGGTAAAGCAGGAATGTCCTTTACAAACTGGGTATACCATACCGCAAACAAAATTGTCAGATTCAATTAAAAAACAACGCATTCACTGCGTTGTTTTCTGTCTATTCAGTCTCATCATCTTCCATAGCAGCTAAATCAGCAAAAGGATCAATATCCGTTTCCTCTTCCTGTTCCAGCTTGTTTTCGACAAATTCTTTATACTCTTCTGTGTAACGGGATTCCGGCATTTCTTCCGTTACTCCATCCATTTCAAAAGAGACAGGTTCTGGCATTTCTTCCTTTTCCTCTTCCGTTTCAACAGAGACAGATTCCGGTTCTTCCTCTTCTTTTTTATGAAAAATCTTTTTAAATAACTTCATATACATCTCCCCGGTTTTCCTACTAATAATCTTACTGAAAAACCTGCAGAAAAACAATGTGAATAAAAATAAAATTTTTGTTGCAACGAAAAAAAGATAGTCATATAATTTTAGAGTCATTGAGGACAATAAAAAAAACGGCGAAATGTCGTTTGGTTTATTGCCCTCATTTTTTGTTGAAAGGAGTGTTTATGAAGTACATTTTTGTCACCGGCGGTGTTGTTTCCGGGTTAGGAAAGGGGATCACCGCAGCTTCTCTCGGCAGGCTTTTAAAACAAAGAGGTTTTAAAGTCATTTCACAAAAATTAGATCCATACATCAATGTGGATCCCGGTACAATGTCTCCCATCCAGCATGGGGAGGTCTTTGTCACAGAAGACGGGGCAGAGACGGATCTGGATCTCGGACATTATGAAAGATTCATTGATGAAAACCTCAACAAATATTCCAATCTCACAACCGGTAAGGTGTATTGGAATGTTCTGCAAAAGGAAAGAAAAGGGGAGTATCTGGGACAGACTGTTCAGATCATTCCGCATGTCACAAATGAAATCCAGAGATTTATCTATTCCGTCGGACAAAGAGCGAAAGCGGATATTGTCATTACGGAAATCGGGGGTACAGTCGGTGATATTGAATCACAGCCTTTTATCGAAGCAATACGACAGATCTCCATTGAACATCCGGAGGATGTCTGTTTTATCCATGTGACACTCATTCCCTATATCTCAGGATCGGATGAATACAAATCCAAACCAACCCAACACTCTGTCAAAGAATTACAGGTGGAAGGCGTGCGTCCAAACATTATCGTGGCAAGATGTGATGGACATCTTCCTGAAGATGTAAAGAAAAAGATCTCCTTATTCTGTAATGTGAAAGCGGATTGTGTGATTGAAAATACAACCGTAGAAGATTTATATGAAGCACCGGTCATGCTGGAGAAACAGAATTTCTCAGCTATTGTCTGCAGGGAATTACATTTGGAACCAAAAGAGATTGATTTACATGAATGGAATGCATTATTGACAAAGATCAAAGAGCTAAACACAGAAGTGACGATCGCATTGGTCGGAAAATACGTTAAGCTGCATGATGCGTATTTATCTGTCATCGAATCATTTAAACATGCAGGATATACGCATCAGGCACATGTTCATGTAAAATGGATTGAAGCAGAGGATGTTACGCAGGAAAGTGCAGAGAAACTGTTTTCGGATGTGGATGGAATCTGTGTGCCGGGAGGTTTTGGTGATCGTGGCATTGAAGGCATGATTGAAAGTGCCCGATATGCCAGAGAACATAACATTCCTTATCTTGGATTATGCCTCGGCATGCAGATTTGTACCATTGAATTTGCGCGAAATGTTCTGGGTTATAAAGATGCCAATTCCAATGAGTTTAATCCGGAAAGCAAACATAAAGTCATTGATTTCATGCCCGGGCAGAACGATGAAATGGATAAAGGCGGAACAATGAGGCTTGGGGCATATCCATGTATCATCAGAAAAGAAACTCTGTTAGAGAAATGTTATCAACAGGAGAGAATATCCGAAAGACACAGGCACAGATATGAATTCAATAACGATTACCGGAAAGAATTTGAAGAGCATGGAATGATCATATCCGGTACTTCTCCGGATGGAAATCTTGTCGAAGCCGTAGAAAACAATAACTGTGATTTCTTTATCGGTGTACAATACCATCCTGAGTTTAAGAGCAGGCCGAATAAACCGCATCCTTTATTTCAGGGATTTATTGAGGCTTCTCTTGCAAAGAAAGAAAATGAAATGTAAATTAATTAGGTCAAAGGAGAACCTGTATGGCAGATAAGATTATTGTTTTGGATTTCGGCAGTCAGTACAATCAGTTAATCGCAAGAAGAATCAGGGAATTCGGTGTATACAGTGAGCTATTGCCGGGTGATACAACCTTGAAAGAAATTCTTGCAATGCAGGATGTAAAAGGCATTATTTTCTCAGGAGGACCCAACAGTGTATATGATGAAGATGCACCGAAGTGTGATCCTGAAATCTTCAATTCAGGTTTACCGATTCTCGGTATCTGTTACGGCATGCAGATGACACATTTTATGAATGATGGAACCGTCAGTGCCTCTGATAAAAAAGAATACGGAAGAGCAGAAATTGAAATACAGACGTCACCTTTGTTTCTGGGGTTGCCCAAGAAGCAGATTGTCTGGATGAGCCATGGAGATCAGGTATCCAAACTTGCACCGGGTTTTGAAGCGATTGCCAAAAGCGATACCTGTCCGTTTGCGGCTAGCCAGAACAGGGAAAAGAAAATCTATACCGTTCAGTTTCATCCGGAAGTCAGAAATTCAGAACATGGTTTAGAGATGTTAAAAAACTTTGTCTTTGAAATCTGCAAGGCTCAGAACAACTGGTCGATGAAGGATTTTGTGGAAGATCAAATCAGTTATATCCGCGATAAGGTTGGAGAGGATAAAGTTCTTCTCGGTTTATCGGGAGGAGTGGATTCCTCTGTTGTTGCAGCTTTATTAAATAAAGCCATCGGCAAGAATCTTTACTGCATGTTTATTGATCATGGTCTTTTACGTAAAGGCGAAGGGGAATCCGTCATGGAAACATTCACCAGAAACATGGATTTAAACCTGATCAAGATTGATGCTTCCGAAAGATTTTTATCCAAATTAAAGGGGGTTGAAGATCCGGAACAGAAGAGAAAAATCATCGGTGCAGAATTTGTCTACACATTCCGTGATGAAGTGCAAAAGCTTTTACAGGGAACAGATATCAAATGGCTGGCACAGGGAACACTTTATACCGATGTCATTGAAAGCGGAACAAAAACAGCACAGACCATTAAATCACACCATAATGTAGGCGGACTTCCGAAAGACATGAACTTTAAACTCATTGAACCTTTAAACAGACTGTTTAAAGATGAAGTCAGGGTTTTGGGTATTGAATTAGGTCTTCCTGAAGAAATGGTTTGGAGACAGCCTTTCCCGGGACCAGGTTTAGGTGTAAGAGTTCTTGGTGAAATCACAGAAGAAAAACTGGAGATTGTCAGAGAATCCGATGCCATTCTCAGAGAAGAGATTCGTAATGCAAATCTGCACAGAGACATCTGGCAGTATTTCACCTGCCTTCCGAATATCCGTTCTGTAGGAGTCATGGGCGATCAGAGAACATACGATTATACGGTTGTGATCAGAGCAGTAACTTCCATAGACGGAATGACTGCAGACTGGGCAAGAATCCCGTTTGATGTATTAGACAGAATTTCAACAAGAATTGTCAATGAAGTCAAGCATGTTAACCGTGTAGCGTATGATATTACTTCAAAGCCACCGGGAACCATAGAGTGGGAGTGATCCGCATGTTAAGTTTCACCCCGATTTATCCTGATTTCCCTCCAAATCTGTAAAGTCGTTTATCCTTTTTGGAATAAGCATCCATATTGAATTTGGGCAGATATCAGAAATATTCGGGAGTAAGTTATCTCCGTGTTCCCGCCATGTTCTCACAGGGAACAGCTGCAGTCTTGCACAGGATTCTCCCCGGTTTCTTCCCGGTTTATTCTGTGTTTTCCCCAAGGATATTCTTCCTAAGATTCTTCTTAATTTATGAATGAATATCTCTCTGGGTTCCATCCGAGATAACACGCAAATAAAGAAACAATGACATTAAACCTTGCACAATAGTGTGAGGTTTTTTCTTTTATCCCTCTACTATTAGCCTTTAAAGATTTCCTCTCTCTTTCTCCAATATTCTTCCGAAATTGAATAATAGTGGGCAAAAAGCAGGAAAAATATCTTAAAACCAGCAGAAATATGGCTTAAAAGAAGGATTATCCATCATTTCTACAGATATTCCACTGATATGAATCACAGGGATAACCGGGGAAGAACCGGGAGGAAACAAGTCTATCAATCCTGATGAATATTTGAACGAATAGCGGAAGACTTCTTAAGAAAGCAGAGAGAAGGAAGAAAA
>JAFYCG010000146.1 GCA_017539825.1 Solobacterium sp.
GACATTCCCGGTGCTTGCGGCCAGGAACAAAAAGTGATCCGTTATCTGTATAACCGTTTAAAAGACAAGGTGGATGAATGCCATGTCAATGGTCTCGGAGATCTGGTGGTTGTGAAAAAAGGATCACTGCCGGGTCCTGTACTGGCAGTTTCCGCCCATACCGATGAGGTAGGATTCATTGTCAAGAAAATCGAATCAAACGGATTGCTCCGTTTTGAAAAGCTGGGAGGACATGATGACCGCATTCTTTTATCACAGAAGGTGATTGTTGATGGTAATCAGGGACCTTGTCCGGGTGTGATCGGTACAATCAGCGCACACATGCAGAAATTTGATGATACATCCAGAATCAGAAACTACAGAGAACTGTATATCGATGTCGGTGCTGCAGATGCAGAAGAAGTAAAAGAAATGGGCATTTCCGTAGGAGATCAGATCACATGGGATGCACCGTTTACACCGGTTGGAACACACCGTGCCTATGGACATGCATTTGATGACCGTTGCGGTTGTGCAATACTTGTCAAGGCAATTGAAAATGTGGATTTCACAAAGGTGCATGGCACGTTGATCGGCATCTTCTCTACCCAGGAAGAAGTTGGACTCCGTGGTGCCCATGCTGCAACAAATGCCATCAGGCCTGATGTGGCATTAGCTGTGGATACCACTGCCGTCAGTGATACACCGGAAGCAATGATGGATCAGACACTTTCTCTTGGTAAAGGTGCAGGCATAAAAATCATGGATGCAAGCTTGCTGGCATCCAAGGCTGTATGGACTTTTCTGCAGAAGATTGCAGAGGATAATGACATCCCATACCAGATGGAAATCTTTACAGGTATCGGCACCGATGCTGGCGCATTGCATATGGGTTATGACGGGGTACCGTCAGGTGTTATTTCCATTCCGTCCCGTTATGCCCACTCCAGCATTGAAATGATTGATCTGAATGATTTTGATGCATGTGAAAAACTCCTTGAAGCATTTCTTTATAACATGAGGGATAAAGAACAATTTCAGTTTTTACAATAAAGGACTTTCTGATGAAAGTTCTTTACTTTTTATGGAAACAGATATATTATCTTCACTGCTGTAAACCAAATTTAACAAATCGGTTTACGAAGGGGGAGCAATGAAATTAACAGTAAAAGAAATGGCATTGACAGGCGTCATGGCTGCACTATTGGCAGTGGTGGCTCCGTTGGCGATTCCTTTATCAACAGAAGTTCCGATCTCTTTGGCAACGTTGGCAGTTATGCTGAATGGTGCATTGCTTGGAAAAAAGATGGGAACATTGTCTGTAATGATTTATATCATTCTGGGAATGATCGGTATTCCTGTCTTTGCCGGTTACAGTGCCGGTGCAGGTGTCGTTTTCGGTATGACGGGAGGATATATTTTAGGGTATCTTCCGTTAGCGTATTTTACAGGATGGGTTTATGAACAGTGCCGTTCTGCAAAAGGGTATAAGCAGTATGCAGGTCTAGCAGCAGGAATGCTTACAGGTAATGCCATATTGTATTTCATTGGCACAATATGGTTTATGAAGTTTACGGGCATGGAACTGATGCCGTCTCTTGCAGCCTGTGTATTCCCGTTTCTGCCGGGTGATTTTCTGAAGATGGCTGTTGTCTGTGTACTTGTACCGCGATTGGAAAATGCCGTTATGCATACGGTAAAATATGCATGAAAAAAGACTGTTACCAGTCTTTGATGGAAATTTCACCGGATTGCAGCAGGATTGTGCTGTGATCCTTTTTTTCGATAAGGATATTTCCTTCATCATTGATTTCTTTTGCAATCCCTGTATAAGGTATGTTGTTTTGATGGTAAGTGATCTCTTTACCAAGAACCAGGGAATCCTTCCGATAGAAATCCATTAATCGAGGATCATCCAGATGACCTGTCCAGTATAACAGCCTTTCCCAGAGAACTCCTGCAAGAGCGGACCGGGATATGGTATTCACATTCAATGATGAGGCTATATTCTGGATTTCATCAGGAAACTGCATGGTTTTGCAGTTGATGCCGATACCGATGATGACGGTTTCGATTTTACCGGTTTCAAAGTCCGTAACGGCTTCACTGAGAATGCCGGCAATTTTCTTTTTCTCGATGAACAGGTCATTTACCCATTTGATGCCCGGCCGGATTCCGGTAATGGTTTCGATTGCTTCAACAGCGGATACGGCAGCTGCCGGTGTGATTCTTGAGATCATCTGCCTGTCTGTGTTTGCCGGTTTGATTAAAAGGGAAAAGTACAAACCGACATTTTTCGGAGAATAGAAGGAATGTCCCTGTCTGCCTCTTCCTGCTGTCTGATGATCTGCAACAACCAGTGTGCCATGCGGGGCATTTTGTGCCGCAAGAATTTTGGCATAGTTATTGGTGGAATCAATTTCATCAAAAACATAAACAGGATAGGGTAGACCATTCGCATTGGCACGGATCATCTCTTCATTTAAAAAATCATTTTTAGCAGTAAAATAATATCCCTTTGCGGAAGAAAGGATGTCATATCCTTCTTTTTGCAAGGTCTTTACCGCTTTCCAGACAGCAGCCCTTGAAACATGATATTCTTCAGCCAGGTTTTCACCCGAATATATCTGATCTATATTTTGTGAAAAACGGTTTAGTAATTGATCTTTCAGTTTTGGCATATAAACTCCTTATTCGTAGGTGAAGGTGAAAGTACCGGCATTCAGTATATCACTTTTCATCATTTCTTTAATCCATGGACCGTAATTTGTATCTTCCAATCCCTCTAATAATACGTTAAAAGAAGGATCATTGACAATTTCCTTCTGAACAGAACCGAGATTCCCTGATCCGAATGCGGAAAAGAAACGGTTCAGTAACAGTAATGCTGCAGAAACCTGTTCCTGATCTTGAATCTTTTCGGAAAGAATCTGTGTAAAAAGCGCAGTTTGACGTTGCGAAGAACTATCCTGCATGGAAAGAATATCCTGATAAAAATCTTCGGATGCATATGTTTTAAAATCAACGGTTTCCGTATGATAGGATACTTCATCTGCTTCTATGGAGAGTTTGCCGAAAAGACAGGGAAAAGATGTCGGGGTGGCACTGATCAGTTCATACAAATTCTCATTTTGCAAAAGAACCTGTGAATGCTGATGACCGGTCAGAGCAAGACGTACATGATACTTTTTCAAAAGAGGAAGAAGCTCCTGATTCTGAATACGGTAATTATCCCAGTCATCTGTACCAAGGCCGGTTAATATACTGTAGTGGGAGAGAAAGAGGATTTTCTGATGTTCCTGATTGGCCTGTTTTAATTGTTTTTCCAGCCACTTCATGGTACTTTTGGGGAAGTATCCGCCTTTGCCTTGCGTTATGCTTGAATCATCCATGGCAATGATCCGGACATCGTTGATTACAGAAACATAGCTCATGGTTTCCTTATCCTGCCCGGTTATCTCAAAAAGGGGAAAGAAGGAATCCCGATAGAATGCCTGATCTCCATACATGTCATGATTTCCTGTGATCATGACAATCTGTATGCCTGCATCTTTGATCCTTTGCAGATATGTTTTTAACTGAAGAACTTCTTCGGTTTTGCCGTTATTGGTGTTATCTCCTGTCATGATCAGTACATCCGGATGAATGTCTATCACCTGTTGTGTGATTGTTTCTGTTAATTCCGGCATACGGGATGTCAGGGGAAGATATGTATTCTCTGTATCACGTGCTTCCTGATAATGCAGATCAGAAAGGATCACGGCAGATAAAAATGTCTCTTTCGTAGAGATATCTTTTATGCTTGCAGAACATCCCGTTAACAGTATGAAAATACACAGAAACAGTAATTTTCTCATGGAATTATTATATCAGAATCCCTGTTGCATATCACTTGAAGGACGTATTCGGAAAAGTATAATTAAAAACATATGGAAATCAGGAAAGCATTCATGAAATCCCTGCCGGTGATGGCAGGCTATATTGTTCTTGGAATAGGTTTCGGCATATTGTTGAGAAATGCAGGATATGGTGTAATCTGGGCTTTTTCCATGAGCCTGCTGATCTATGCCGGATCAATGCAATATGCAGGTGTCAGCCTGATCAGCGGTGCTGCATCTGTTCTGACGGTTATGATCACAACGATCATGATCAATGCCAGACACCTTTTCTACAGTATTTCAATGATTGAAAAATACAGGGATGCAGGCATATACAAACCTTATCTTGTCTTTGCCCTGACGGATGAAACATATTCCTTGTTGTCTGATGGAGATGTTCCTGAAGGATGCAATCCCGACAGGTATCGCTTTCTTGTCTCTTTGTTTAATCATCTGTACTGGATTACGGGAAGTGTGCTTGGCAGTGTTCTTGGAAAGGCGTTGCCCTTTAGTACACAGGGAATTGAGTTTTCCATGACGGCACTGTTTGCCGCTTCCTTTGCGGAACAGTGGTATTCCACCTCTCAGCATATACCGGCATTAACAGGTGTATGTGTGACGGCTTCCTGTCTGATGGTGTTTGGTTCGGAACATTTTCTGATACCTTCCATGATCGGTATTCTGTTTGTATTGGCAATTTACAGAAGGAGGGTATCATGATGTATTCTGCAATTCTGGTTTGTATCATGTCCCTCACAACAATACTGTTGCGTGCCTTGCCGTTTCTTGTTTTTACAAAAGACAGAAAAACACCTTCCTTTATTGTTTATCTGGGACGTGTTCTGCCTCAGGCGGTAATCGGAATGCTGGTGGTGTATTGCCTGCGGAATATGCAATTGACAACACCGTCATCCTGGATGCCTGAACTGGCTGCTATCGCATTTGTTTTCGGGCTTCAGGCATGGAAACACAATGCTTTGATGAGCATACTTGGCGGAACAATTCTGTATATGATACTTGTACAGGTGGTTTTTTAGCAGAAGTTTGGAGTATAATGAATTCCGTTATGAGATTATTTGTGGGGATTGAATTGGATGAATCATTCCGGGATGCTTTGAAGCAATTACAGAATGATATGATCGATGGCGGCCTTGCAGGAATTCCTGCTCCCAAAGAAAATCTGCATCTGACACTTGCCTTTATCGGAGAATACGGTAATCCGGATGAAGTGACAGATGCATTGGAAGAGGTGCCGTTTGAACCGTTTGAGATAAAACTGAGCGGGATCGGCAGTTTCCGTGATTTATACTGGGCGGGCATTGAAGAAAACGAGGATCTTGAAACACTTGCATCGCGCATACGAAGATCGCTTGCCTTGCACGATATTCCTTTTGACAGAAAATCCTTCCATCCGCATATTACCCTTTTGCGCAAAGCATTCTTTCGCAATCCGGAAGCAGGCTTGCCGCAAATCATGCCGGATGTGAAAATGACAGTAGAACACTTCACCCTGTTTCGCTCAGAGCGGGGAAAGAACGGAATGATCTATACAGTGATCGCAGAGTTAGAATAAGAGGAACATATGACACAGACAAAAAAAACAACCAGCAGGGATTTAACAACAGGGAATATCGCTAAACAAATACTTCTGTTTTCGCTGCCTTTGATGCTCGGAAACATTTTCCAGATGCTGTACAACACAGTTGACTCCATTGTCGTAGGAAATTTTGTAGGAACAGAGGCTTTGGCTGCTGTCGGTTCCACAACCATGATCGTCAATCTGTTTGTCTTTTTCTTTAACGGGTTTTCTATCGGTGCAGGCGTTATCATCGGCAGAAGTTTCGGGGCAAAGGATATGGAAAAGCTCCATAATACCATCGAAACGGTTATGACGGCTTCATTTGCCCTGTGTTTCCTGTTTACCGGGATCAGCATCCTTCTGGTGAAACCGATGCTGCACATGATGGCAACACCTGAAAATGTTTTCCCGGCAGCAGTCACATACCTGCGCATCTATTTTGCGGGTATTTCGGGACTCTTAATCTATAATATCGGCAGCGGTATTCTGAGGGCTGTCGGTGATACAAAAAGACCTTTGTACTTTCTGATTTTAACGAGTATTCTGAATATTATTCTGGATCTGATGTTTGTCATTCTGTTTCATCTCGGAATTGCCGGTGTTGCATTAGCAACTATCATTTCCCAGTTTGTTTCAGCCGGTCTGATTATTGTGTTGCTGACAAAGACTACGGATATTTACCGTTTCTCCTGGAATGACATGCATGTAGATTTTGAAATACTCAGGGCTGTCTTTGCGGTTGGACTTCCTGCTGCCATTCAGTCTGTCATTACCGCTTTTTCCAATATCTTTGTACAGTCGTATATCAACTACTTCGGATCAGGTGTCATGGCAGGATGGAGCTGTTACAACAAGATCGATATGTTTATCATGTTGCCGATGAACAGCATGGCGATGGCTGCGACCACATTTGTCAGCCAGAACATCGGAGCAGGACAAGAGAAGCGTGCCAATGAAGGTACAAAGACAGCGATTATACTGTCTTTATTGATCACAGGTGGCATAGCAGCACTCATTTATCTGTTTGCAGGTCTGGCTGTCAGTCTGTTTACCCAGGACAAAGAGGTTATTGATTACGGTGCTATGTTCCTGCGGTTAAATGTATTCTTCCTGCTTTTGAACTGCATCAACCATGTATTAGCCGGTGCATTAAGGGGAAGAGGGGATTCGAGAGGACCGATGGTCATCATGCTGACTGGATTTGTGCTGATCCGTCAGATTTATCTGTTTGTCATGACAAGATTCATTGCCAATACGCCTTCAACCGTAGGTTTCGGATATCCGGTAGGCTGGATGGTTACCTGTGTGCTTGAAGTTCTGTATTTCAAAATGAAATGGTCAAAGGTGACAGAGTAAATGTTTGCGACGGGAACTTTGATTAATACGGCAAGTATTATTGCCGGTGGATTAGCAGGTTATTTCTTTAAAGGATTGTTTACGGAAGAACAGCAGGATTCGCTAAACAAGACATGTGGGATCAGTGTGTTGTTTATCGCCATTGCCGGTGCAATGGAAGGCATGCTGAAAGCGGATGGACAGGCGATTGTCAGCGGAAAATCCATGCTGGTGGTATTATGCCTATGTCTTGGTACGGTGATCGGCGAACTTTTAGGTATCGAAAAAGGTTTTGAGCATTTCGGAGAATGGCTCAAACAGAAAACCGGTAACAGTAAGGATGCAGGGTTTGTGAATGCTTTTGTGACAGCGTCATTGACTGTATGTATTGGCGCAATGGCGATTGTCGGTGCCATTGAAGACGGTATTCAGGGAAACTATTCCATTTTAGCTGTCAAATCGGTACTGGACTTTATCATCATCATGATCATGACATCCTCCATGGGCAAAGGCTGTGCCTTTTCGGCAATCCCGATCTTTCTTTTTGAAGGCGGGATAACGGTACTGGCAAAAATCGTTGCACCGGTCATGACAGATCTTGCCATTCAGTATCTTTCTTTTATCGGATCCATATTGATTTTCTGTGTGGGAATCAATCTGGTCTGGGGCAAGAAGGTCAAAGTGGCAAATATGTTGCCGGCTACATTGTTAGCGGTGCTGGCAGCGTACCTTCCCTGGACATTCTGATCTATAAACATCTTTTTCCGTTTCTGTATCAAACGGAGTGAAAATTCGGAGGTAGGAAATGAAAAAAAGAGTTTGTTATTCAGAAATGGCGTATGTATGGGGAATGGTGTTTCTTGCATTCGGAACGGCTTTAATGGAAAAAGGAGGATTCGGTATGTCGGTTGTTGTAGCACCGGCATATATCCTTCATCTGAAGATTTCACAATTTCTTCCCTTCTTTTCGTTTGGCATGGCAGAATATGTATTGCAGGCAGTTCTGATTGTATTGTTATCTATCATTCTGCATACATTTAAAAAGCATTATCTTTTTTCCTTTATCACAGCAGTCATCTATGGCTTTCTTCTGGATGGAATGATGAAGGCTGTCAGCTTTATGCCGGAATCTTTTTTGATAAGAATCTGTCTGTATGTGGCAGGCTTTGCCATCTGTGCAATAGGGGTAGCCTTTCTCTTTCATACATATATCGCACCGGAAGCTTATGAGCTCGTCGTAAAGGAAGTTGCACATGAAAAAAAGATGGAGATCGGCAAGGTCAAAACCATCTATGATCTGAGCAGCTGCTGCATCAGCGTATTGCTGTCATTTCTGTTCTTCGGACTGTTTCGTTTTGAAGGAGTAAAGACCGGAACCTTTATCTGTGCGGTATTTAACGGATGGCTGATCGGAAAGATGGGGAATCTGTTAGAACGAATGTTTGATTTCAAAGATGGATTAGACTTGCGAAAATATATGGACCAATGAAAAAACAGCCGGAAGGCTGTTTTCAGTTTGCAAGCTGTTTCTCTTTTTTGGCAGCGATTGTGCGCATATACAGAATGCACAGAATTGTCTGCAGGAAAGAGGAAGCCGGTGTAGCAAGACCTACCTTGAACAAGGATACAGGCTTGATTCCGGACATGAAGAAGGAAACCGGAACCCTGACCCCGAAAGCACCGACAATGCTTTGTGCCATGACGAATCTTGTATAACCGCAACCGTTGAAATACCCTGTGTAACAGAAGAAGAAACATGTTAGCAGACAATCGATCGCATAGGCTTTCAGATATTCCCAACCCTGGACAATAACTTCGGGATCATTGGAGAAGATGCCACAGAGAATATCGCCATGGAAGAAGGAGATGTATCCCATGAGTGCACCGAAGACAAAGGAGATGGCAATTCCGTAAAACAGAGCTTTGTGTGCACGATCCATTTTTCTTGCACCGTAGTTCTGGGCAACAAAGGCAGCCATGGATTGTCCGAATGCACTCGGTACAAGCATGATAAATGCACATACTTTTTCAGCAACACCCATACCGGCACTGGCCATTAAGCCAAGAGAATTGACGATGGCAAGGATGATCAGAAAACTGATTCCCACAAGAAAATCCGCCAGGGCGATCGGAAAACCGAAATGAAAGATTTTAGCGGTTAATGCTTTATTGAAACGGATGTGTTCCTTTCTGAATTGAAAGGGCAGAGAAATACGTCGGATCATGATCAGAGATAAAAGAACACTGATACCCTGAGAAGCAATTGTGGCAATGGCAGCACCGGATGCACCCATATGAAGCACACGGATCAGAAACAGATCCCCGAAGATATTGATAAAAGCAGCAATAGCTACAGTGATCAAAGGAATACGGGAATTGCCAAGTCCCCTGAACAAAGAACCAAGCAGATTATAGGCGGTAATGAATATCAGGCC
>JAFYCG010000147.1 GCA_017539825.1 Solobacterium sp.
CGGTCAACTGGATTTTCGGCAATTATATTTCTTACGCAAATAAAAGGGATCCGGAAACGGCAAAGAAATATCTTGGCTATTGCATTGCCT
Organism: Solobacterium sp.; assembly: GCA_017539825.1. Lineage (GTDB taxonomy): Bacteria > Bacillota_I > Bacilli_A > Erysipelotrichales > Erysipelotrichaceae > Bulleidia. The sequence goes on from JAFYCG010000147.1 coordinate 91, forward strand.
TTAACCTTCTACTCCTGGGTTTTTTCGAATACTGGGACTTTTTAGCGGTTTCCTTAGCCGATATAGGACTTGACTTTCTGCCTGTTTTACATGTAAGCCTGCCGATCGGCATCAGCTTCTACACTTTCCAGGCGATGTCCTATCCGATTGATATTTACCGCAAAGATACCCTGCCGCAGAAATCCCTTCTGAACTTCGGTACGTATGTCACCATGTTTCCGCAATTGATTGCCGGTCCGATCGTCCGTTACAAGGATATTGCCCGACAGCTGAATAAAAGGATCATAAACCTTGGACACGTTTCCCATGGCATTGAAAGGTTTGTCTGCGGTCTCTGTAAAAAGGTCCTGCTTGCCAACCAGGCCGGATATGTATACGAAAGCATTCATGCCCTTCTGCCTCAGAATCAGAGTGTATTGACATCTTGGATCGGTGTCTTCTGTTTTGCCTTTCAGATTTACTTTGACTTCAGCGGTTATTCCGATATGGCTTTAGGACTGGGTGAAATACTGGGTTTCCGTTTCCTGGAAAACTTCAATTATCCCTATATTTCAACAAGCATTACCGACTTCTGGCGCAGATGGCACATGTCACTCAGCTACTGGTTCCGTGATTATGTCTATATTCCTCTTGGCGGCAACCGCAAAGGACTTGCAAGACAGATCATCAACATTATGATTGTATGGCTTCTGACCGGTTTATGGCATGGAGCTTCATGGAATTTTGTCCTGTGGGGCATCTGTTACGGCATCGTTCTGATTCTGGAAAAGATCTTCCTGCTGAAAGCATTGGAAAAATCACCTTCCTGGCTCAGGCATGTCTATACGATGCTTGTGGTATTGCTGTTATGGGTATTGTTTGCCAATACGGATCTATCCGCAGGATTGCATGAGATCACGATGCTGTTTGGAAATGCTCCTGCTTTTGCCAACCGCATTACCCTCTACTATCTCAGGGATAATTACCTCCTGCTTCTTGTTTCCGCTGTTGCCTGCACGCCTGTAGCAAAATCACGGCTGAATCCGTTAAAGTGGAAAAAGTTTGAAATGCTTAAACCGGTTGTTATATTAGCAGGTCTGTTTGCCTGTACGGCATGCATTGTCAATGCATCGTATAACCCATTCCTGTATTTCCGTTTCTAGGAGGTGCTTCATGAAAAAACCAAACATTCGTATAGCCATACAGTTGTCAACCTGTGCCTGTTTCTTTCTGTTTATATACATCTATGCCATAGGCAATCTGTTCGTCAAAGACAGAACATTCTCCGAGCAAGAGAACAGAATGCTTGCACAGAAACCGGAAACCTCTTTCAAAAACATATTCAGCGGTGATTTTGATGAACAGTTTGAATCCTGGTTTCAGGATCAGTTCATTCATCGTGACAGCTGGGTCAGAACCAATGCCTCAATTATGAAATCAGCAGGCCATATGCAGAATAACGGCATCTATTTTGGCAGAAAAGGTTATCTGATCCAGCAACATCTGCAGTATGATGATAAAATCAGCACAAACAATCTTTCCGCCATTCAGGAATTCAAAGAAGAATGCGGTGCTGCAATTCATCTGCTGATTGTACCGGATGCCTGTTTCGGGGAAAAGAAATACCTTCCCCTTGGTGCATACAACATCGATGAAAAAGCATTCATTGACAATCTTCAGCAGCTTGCGGAAGGCATCGATTTCATCAATATCACCAAGGAGATCGGTGCCGAGGACAACTACTTCAGAACCGACCATCACTGGAATGAAAAAGGTGCCCATATAGCTTATGAGGCAATTGCAAGAAATGTCTTGAAAAAGACTCCTGTCGACTTTACTTTTGAGGAAGTCAGCAACAATTTTTACGGTACGATGTACTCTTCTTCCGGTGCTTTCTGGACAAAACCGGATTCTTTATATAAAATCATTCCTGCCAGGCCGAATCCTGTGACCGTAACCTATGAGGACGGAAAGAAAAGCAACAGTCTGTATGTTGATGAAAATCTGAATCAGAAAGACCAGTATACATATTATCTCGACGGAAATCACAGCCATGTGCATATAGATACCATGGTGAATACAGAGAAAAAAGCACTTGTCATCGAAGACAGCTTCGGACATATCTTAGCACCATTCCTTTCACAGGAATATGTCTCATTGGATTTTATCGATCTTCGATATTATCACGAATCTGTTCTTCCCCTTATAGATCAAAACACGGATGTATATATTATCTGCAGTCTGGAGAGTTTCGCTGAAGATGCAAGTCTTTCAGCAATATGGTGAAATGTATGAAAATGAAATTTGAAAAAATGGGTATTAATGGCGAAGGGATCGGTTATCAGGACCGTTTCCCTGTTTTCTGTGACGGGGTTCTGCCTCATGAAACAGCTGAAATTGAAATCACGATGGAAAGGGATACCTATGCCAAGGCAAGACCGGTAAAAATCCTGAAAAAGTCCTCTGACAGAGTGGAATCCCCCTGCCCCTATCAGGAAATCTGCGGCGGATGTCCTTTGATGATCATGAATTACAAGAGCCAGCTTTACAATAAAAAACTCCTGCTGGAGGAAGCGCTCTTCAAATATGCACATGTCAAAAGAAACCTCGTCCGTGAAATGCACGGCAGTGAACAGGTAACCGGTTACCGCAGCCAGTGCAAGCTGCCTGTTGAAATGAGCAACAATCTCCTGACAGCCGGCATGTACACCTCCTATACAAACCACTACAAACCGATCAAGGAATGTTTGGTGCATAC
>JAFYCG010000148.1 GCA_017539825.1 Solobacterium sp.
ATTTCTTTCAAGTGTTCAATCTGCCATAGACGTTCTTTTTTTACCGCATCCATATTGTCAGGATGCAGTAAATTGATCACTTTTACTGCATAATCAGAAGCTACCATTGCATGTTCTTTCATATGCCCTGCAGCAACCGCATGACCGATCACTCTTAATGCTGCCCCGGAAACAGGATCTTCATTTGTCTTTGCCAGTTGATGGATTCTAAAACTGATATTTCTTACATCATGTACCCGGACATTACCTTCCTGCCATTTCTTATTTACCAGGAAACCTTCTTTGACTGTCTCATTATATAATTGCGGATCATTTACCGTTTCAAGTATATGTGATGCCAGCGCCAATGCATACTTGCACAATGGGATCTGTGAAGATTTTTCATATTCCCGATCAAGTTCCTCTCTCAGTTTTACATCATCAGCGATTTTGATCTTCGTTATTGTCATCTGCAGGTTCTCCATTGTTCTTGTCAATTCAGACAAATGCAGTAATCAGATAATCTGATGTTTTTTTACATGGATAGTATCTATCCATGTAAAAACCAAAAGAAATATATATTCTCATGCAACATAATCTGAGAAATGTTTTTTTATTTGACAATCAGATCCTCTAATTGTTTCTCTTTGTTTAAAACATTGAGATCAATATACTTTTCTCCGCCTGTATACCCTTTTAGTTCTCCTCTGTTTAGATATTGCCAGATATGCCAGTCATCCTTATATTTCCATCGTAATGGCATAGACAGGCTCGATATCCATTTTTTGTATTCGTCAAATTCCCCTTTTAAATATTTATCATAGATATCCGGTCTCGTATAAATTAACGGTTTGACACCATATTCTTTTTCTATCATTTCCAGATATATTTTCAGTTCGAATATGACATCTTCTTTTGGAGGTGGATTCTGTTCCTTATCGCCATAATATTCCACATCTACTGCCGGTATCAGTCTTCCTTGTAGATCCGGACCGACTGCTTCGATAAAATTAGCTGCCTGTGTCCTTCCTTCACTGTCATAGGAGAAGAAATGATAAGCACCTGCGGGTAAACCTGCTTCCTTTGCATTTTCCCAATTCTCTGCAAATCGCTCATCTTTTAAGGAACTGCCTTCAGTAGCTTTGATATAAATGAATGCAATATTCTGTTCCTTTAGTACATTCATATTGATATCTGCCTGGTATGAGGAAACATCCACACCTATTGTATTGTTGCTTTCATCGACAAACCATGTATTGATAAAGATCTTCTTTTGTTTTGTCAAAAGAAATACGGTCAGAAAAGAAATAACAAGTATTACCAAAAGCACAGATAATATAGTTTTCAATCTTTTCCTGCCTCGCATAAAACCGTTTCTCTTTCTTTTATCCCTTATGTACAACAACCTGTGGGAATGGTATTTCTATACCTGTTTCATCAAACAGAATCTTCAGATCTCTCAGCATTTGTCTTTGTGCGGTAAAGACATTTTCTTCTTTGACATTCACCGCAAACTTCAAAATAACACCACTGTCTGCAAGACTGTTAACCCCGAGTAATCTTGGCACTTCGAGATAAATATCAGAATGTTTTTCATACATGAGCGGAAGATTCTCTTTCAGGATTTCTTCCAGTTCAATTATGTTTGTACTGTAGGATACACTGACTTCTGCCAGAGCAACAGAAATATTCCTTGAACGGTTTTGAAAATTGCGGATATCAGAGTTATTTACAACTTTCAGGTTTCCTCCGACATCTTCAATAACTGTAGTTCTTACACCGATATCCCGGACAGTTCCTCTGAAATCATCCAGAATGATGATATCACCAATCTGATACTGGCTTTCAAAGATGATGAAGATACCTGTGATAATATCCTCAATCAGACTCTGAGCACCAAAACCCAGGATCAATCCTAAAATACCTATACCTGCCAATACTGCCGTTGCATTCACACCGAAAATGGAAAGACACCATACAACTGCAATGACTGCTGCAACATATTTCAATACACCTGCAAGCAGAGAAGAAACGGTCAGCGAATGATCGTCTTTTTTCCCTAATGCCAGTAAAAGATACTTACAAACCGTATATACCAGCCAGACAATGCAAACAGCTAAAATACAGGTCAGGATATGTGCCAATGTAATCTTAAAGCTGCCGTTCATCAGAAAATTCTCTGTTTTCAGCTTTAGCATTGTTTCCTTTGTCGATTCAGAAAGCGGTAAAAGACCCGGATTTGAAAGCAGTATTGCCAGTCCTAAGATAATAATCGCTAAAATCGCTGTCTTTCCATGATTGTTCTTTTTCATAATTTCCTCCCCTTATTCTATGGTGATAAATCCGCTATCACCACTAGCCCATAGTGAGCCACTACTGTCGTTATACTCAAAACCTGTATACAGGTACACAGTTGTTCCGGATGGCAGACCGGATAATGCATATGACAGTCTCAGATGTCTCTTTCCGTCCGTACCGGTATAGAATGCTTTCTCCGGTTCATCTTCATAGATAATATAATACGTATCTTCAGGACGTTTATAATCAAGATAGGTATAAACAACATCAACCTGATCAGGATCAACCCATTCATCATCAATTATATAATCGAAGGTGATATCCTCACTGCCGATCATCATTCCGTCTTTACCGTAATTCGTATTCAGTCTTACATAATACCCTTTATAGAAATTAAATACTTCTGTCTCATAGGTTTCCGAAATCCCATCAGGATAGGTGTAATCCACAACGATCTTTCCTGTTCGTTTTTCAATCGGTTTATCTGAATCCGGGAATATGTAATAAATGTCGAAGAACCATTTCCATACTCCTTCATCATCAACAGCTTCTTCTTCAGTATATTTTATAACGCTATCTTCCTGTGTGCATGGCTGGAAATTACCGCTTTCATCCATCAG
>JAFYCG010000149.1 GCA_017539825.1 Solobacterium sp.
ATCTGATGTCGTGTATATTCACTGGCTTCAATCTGTTCCTTGAACTGATTGAATACAGTCAGAGTCTGATCCAGAATCATTCTTGTTGCTTCTTCAGCATTCATGTCAATATCGAAGTAGTATGTTTCCGGTGCAAGATAGCCTTCCAGAGGAATGCGGATGTCTTCATTGAAGATGGAATCCGTCAGGAACGGATAATCATCCATAACGGATGTCAGCCAGTCATGATCGGACCATAATGCGATCAGATCTTCATAGGTGACATTATCCAGTGTCTGTGAAATCTTATAAGCGATATCCTTTGCCCAGTCGCCTTCGATAATTGTTACAGGTACATTTTCAATGATGATCGCACTCTGATCATTCAGGGTTGTAAAGATTTTTTCCAGATCCCAGGATTTGTCAATACGGAACTTGCCGGCTTTGAGATCACCGAGGTTGTTCATTCTGACATAGTAATACGCAATCTTTGCATTTTTTATAATTCCGGCTGCTTCAAGCTGGTTTGTCAAAGAAGTGACAGATGCACCTTCTCCGACTTCAAACTCTACAATTTCCGATTCTGTCTGTACAGGTTTCAGACTGTCAAAAACATTCCATACCGCAAAGCCGAGTGTTGCGCATAAGGCGAGAAAAACAATCAGCAGGATTGTTTTGAGTATTGGTTTTTTCTTTTTTCTTTCTTTATTGCTCATCCTCATCCTCTTCTTTCATGAATGCGCCAAGCACTTCTTCGCACATCTGCCATTCATCTTCATCCGTAACTTCATCCATCTCTCCGTCTTCCGTGTAGGAATATGCATAAACAATTCCTTCATCGCTTTCCGGATCCTGGAATAAAACATAGCTTTTTCCGCGCTTCTCATCATCAAAAGTCAGAAGAATTTCTACTTCCTTTTCATCTCCTGACTCATCTGTAATCGTCATTCTGTTCGTCTGTTCCATTTTCTTTCTCCGTTTTCAATATTGCCTGATGATCCAGATATGTCTGCAGAATCTGAACAGCAGCAACCTGATCAATTTTCTTTTTTCTTTTCTTTCTTGATAAGTCTGCTTCCAGCAATATGCTTTCGGCAGCATGTGTGGTAAACCTTTCATCCCATAATGTAACGGGTATTCCGGATTCCTCCTGGAGCACTTCCGCAAACTCCTCGCAGATCTGTGCCCTTTCTCCGGCATCACCGTTTAATAAAAGAGGATATCCAAGCACAATAAAATCCGGCTTCTTCTCCTCCACCAACAAAAGAACTTTGTCCATGGCAGCATTGTAGTCATCCGGTTTGAAACGTATTGTTTGTACTGTTCTCGCAATAAAACCGGTGTCGCTTTCACTGACACCGCATGTCACGCTACCAAGATCCAAGCCGATGTAATGCGGCATTTACTGATGTTCCTCCAGATAGAATCTGACAAGTTCCTCAATAATTTCATGTCTTTCAACTGACTGGATAATACTCCTGGCATTATTATGACTGGAAATATATGCAGGATCATTGGAAATCAGATAGCCGGCAAGCTGGTTGATGGCGTTATATCCTCTTTCGTTTAAGGCGGTCTCTACATGTTTTAAAACTTCGCGGATATTCTCCCTTCTGATATCCTCGGCATTATAACTGACAGTTACACCTGCATCTTGAATTGGATTATTCATAATGTGCCTCCCCTTATATACAATTTTAATTCATGAAGGCAAAAAAG
>JAFYCG010000150.1 GCA_017539825.1 Solobacterium sp.
AGGGATAATCATTTCTTTGTATTTCAAAAAACATCATGATTATTTTAAGATTAAGTCAAGGTGTCATTTGAAAAATCAAAAATTCTTGAAACATGCGTCATGTAGGAATATGATATAGAGAGCAGTTATATTTTATTAAGGAAGGAGGATCAGATGATTGTTGTATATACATCACCAGGTTGTGCCAGTTGTCGAAAGGTAAAACAATGGCTGAAAGATCGGAATATTGAGTATCTTGAGAAGAACATATTCAAAACACTGCTGAATGATGCTGAAATCCGTCATCTTCTTATGAGAAGCGAAAACGGAAGTGATGATATCATTTCCAAAAGATCCAAGGTGATTCAGGAATCACGGATTGATATTGACTCATTGACTACAGCACAACTGATCCAGTTTATCAAAAAGAATCCAAGTGTTTTAAAACGACCGATTATATTAAGTGAGAATAATTTCCAGGTTGGCTATGATGAAGAAGAAATCGGTATATTTGTTCCTGCTGAATTGCGCAAGATTGCCGATCAGAACTGTACAAATAACTGTCCTAACTTCAAAGCCTGCGGAACTGTTCACCGGGAAGCCTGAGCCGTTCTATATGACGGCTTTTGTTTTTCTTTTCATATGATGGAAATTGTTGTAAAATTGTGGGCGTTATGAAAAAGGTATTTGTAGGTTTATCCGGTGGTGTTGACAGCGCTGTTGCCGCATATTTATTAAAAAAACAAGGTTATGAAGTAGCCTGCGGTTTTATGAGAAACTGGGATTCTTTTGCCAATGGAGATTTTGAAGGAAATCCGACAATTGATGAATCCGTCTGTCCGCAGGAACAGGACTATAATGATGCAAAGAAAGTTGCGGAACTTCTTGATCTTCCGTTATATCGTGTTGATTTTATCAAGGAGTATTGGGATGATGTTTTTCAGACATTTTTAACGGAATACAAAAAAGGAAGAACACCGAATCCGGATATTCTCTGTAACAGATATATCAAGTTCAACAGCTTCATGAAGTATGCAAAAGAACTTGGTTTTGATACGGTAGCTACAGGCCATTATGCCAAGATCGGTATTGAAGACGGTGTACATGTACTGCAGAAAGCAGATGACAGAAACAAGGACCAGTCTTACTTTCTTGCCGAAATCCGCAGAGAAGTCTTAAAAGACGTCATTTTTCCTTTAGGAACAATAGACAAGCCTGAAGTCAGAAGAATTGCCGAAGAACTTGCATTGCCGATTGCGAAGAAGAAGGATTCTACCGGAATCTGTTTTATCGGTGAAAGGGATTTCCGCAGATTTTTAAGCAATTATCTGCCGATGAAACCCGGTAAAATCATCAACATAGTGAATCATCAGATTGTCGGTGAGCATAAGGGTGTGCTCTATTACACAATAGGCCAGAGAAAAGGGCTTGATATCGGCGGTACAGGTCCGTATTATGTCATCGGCAAGGATGTCGAAAAGAATGAATTGTATGTTACCGATGAACAGCATCAGCAATGGCTGTATGCTGATTCCTGCCTGATTACCGGTTTGAATATACTGAAAGACTTTGATGAAGGCATTGCCTGCCATGCGAAGTTCCGCTATCGCCAGCCTGATCAGGATATCGTGATTGAAAGAAAAGATGAAGATACTCTGTATCTGCGCTTTCCGAAAGAAATCCGTTCCATTACACCGGGACAGGAAGCAGTCATCTATGTCGGTGATACAGTTGTTGCAGGCGGAAAGATCGAACATGCCTATAAAGATGGAGAAGATCTTCATGAAAAAATCAATAAAGAAGCAGAAAAAGCAATCTGAGATTCTGCTTTTTTCTTATTTCCTGTTTTACGGTCTGCAACCGTTGGTTGTATATTATGCAGGATCTGTATACGGAAGGATTACCGCTATGCTTATCACGGACCTTCTGTATGTCCTGTTTCTTTTTGTCATGTGCCTGCCGGATCTCTTTGCAAATCTCGAAAAATGCAGAATAAAAGACATAAAAACAGTGTTATTGATTGTTGTTGCCTTGTTTTCAATGAATATTTTCTTTTCCTTTATGACATCTTTCCTGAAACTGACGGCACCCGAAAATGAAATGCAGCTGATGCAGTTATTCGAAACTGCTCCTGTATATTTTGTCCTCAAGGCATGTCTCATCGGTCCCTTTATCGAAGAGATGATCTTCCGTTACAGTGTGCACAAGTGTTTCTCATATCCATATCGTATCTATATCAGCGGTTTTCTGTTTGGGATGATGCACATGATTTCCACACTTCTTTCAGGAAACTATATGAATATGATATACATCGTACTTTATGCAGGAACCGGTTTGCTTCTGTCATATGTCTATGAAAAGAATCAGAATATTTTCACTGTCATTTCGGGACATGCCATGTATAATTTAATAGCAGTAATGATGGTGATATTCTATGGATGAACTCGTAACATTAAACGGAAAGGTTAAATATATTGTCTATCATAATGAAGACAATTTTTATACTGTCGCCAAGTTCAAGATGAATGATCTTTTAGAAAAAACAATCACCATTACCGGGTATTTCCAGGATCTCAAAAAGAATACGACTTACAATATACAGGGACAATATATTGAACATCCCCAATACGGTATGCAGTTTCAGGTGGAATCTATCAACATTCCTCTGCCGGATGAAAGGGAAGGCATGATCCATTATCTTTCCGGCGTACAGTTTGCCGGCATTGGCAAGAAGACAGCGGAAAAGATCGTGGATGCTTTAGGGGAAGATGCACTTTCCAAAATACGTGAAGATTACCATATTCTTGAAACCGTTAAAGGCTTAAGTGAAAAACATATCCAGGCCATCAAAGAAGGCTTGAGAAGTGAAGATGATGATTTACAGGAGCTGCATCAGTTTCTGATGATCAACGGCATCGGCATGAGGAATATTATCCGTTTAAACCGCACTTATGGAAAGGAAGCTTTGTCTAAAATCAAAGAGAACCCGTACCGTGTCATTGAGGAGTGTGACGGTTTTGGTTTTGCCACAGCTGACAAGATCGGCAGAAGCTTAGGTTTTCAGGATGATGATCCCAAAAGACTGTATGCACTTCTTGTCACGATTGCTATGGATCAATGCGTCTCTATGGGAGACAGCTATATTGAGCAGGATGAACTCTGTTCTGTCTTTATGAAAAAATCGGGATGCACTGAAGAGGATTTTCTGCAGTTATTGCAGGAAACATTGATGAAAAGAAGCCTGGTGAAAGAAGATAACCGCATATATCCTGTCACGCAATTTGATGCCGAAAGAGCGATTGCCCAATACTTCATGTCTTATCCGATGGAAGGCCTTGAACCGGTGGATGCAAAAACATTATCCGAATATATCACTGCTTTGGAAAAAGACCTTTCCATTACCTATGATGAGATACAGAAAAAAGCAATCAGGACCTTGTTTGACGAAGAAGTCATGATTATGACCGGAGGACCCGGCACAGGCAAAACAACCGTTGTCAAAGCGATGGTTGATCTTTTCCGCATGTTTTATCCGGGAAGTGAAGTGGTTTGTGTTGCCCCTACAGGAAGAGCAGCCAAGCGTCTGTCAGAACTGACAGGGGCAAAAGCAGCAACCATACATTCCCTTCTGCAATGGGATCTTGAGACGAATACCTTCGGCAAAAACCGGGAAGAACCGATCGCAGCTGACCTTTTAATTATTGACGAATTTTCCATGGTGGACAGCTGGCTGTTCTACAATCTTTTAAATGCATCTGAAAATGTCCGAAAGATCTGTATCATCGGTGATGAAGACCAGCTGCCAAGTGTAGGACCCGGTTGTGTTCTCAGAGATATGATAGAAGCGGAAATATTCCCGCTGATCCGTCTGGAACATATCTACAGACAAGAAGAAGGAAACGACATTATCCGTCTTTCCCGCAATATACGGGAAGGAAATGTTGAAGAGGAAAACTATGCTAATAATGTAGCTTTCTTTCCGTGTCAGCGTTCCATGATCAAAGACGGGATTCTCAAAATCCTTGCCGCATCTTCAGAAAAAGGTTTCGGCATGGAGGATATACAGGTCATATCACCGATGTATGAAGGCCAGGCCGGCATCAACATGATGAACCGTGCATTGCAGGATTTCTATAATCCTCCGGATGAAGAAAAGAAACAGATTCATGCCGGTTACATGATCTTAAGAGAAGGTGACAAAATCCTGCAGTTAAAGAATCAGCCGGATGATGATGTCTATAACGGGGATATCGGCATACTTGAAGAAATTATTCCTGCCGAAGAATCAGAGTCCGGAAAACTGGAAGCGGTTGTCAGATTCCAGGACAATTATGTTTTCTACAACAATGAAAACCTCTCCAATATCTCTCTGGCTTACTGTATCAGTGTGCACAAATCCCAGGGCAGTGAATATCCCATTGTTATTATGCCGTTTTCCGGCGGCATGCAGTTCATGCTGCAAAAGAAGCTGATCTATACAGCTGTTACCCGTGCCAGGAAATCCTTAATCCTGATCGGAGAAAAGAATGCTTTTATCAAGGGTGTACAGACAGCAGAAAGGCATGAGCGTAAGACTACCCTGGCCATGCGTCTTAAAAAGATAAATGATCTGTAAATTTAACTTTTCTTTCGACTGGCTTTGTGATAGAGTATTACAGGTAAATCGTAGAAAAAGAATCAGTAACATTTCCGAAGTGCTTAGAGAAAAGGCGGTTGGTGAAAGCCTGGATGGAAGAAATGCGAAGCTCTCTTTGAGAGTGCTTAATCAGCAACGTTATCCTGCGTTAAAGGAAAATTAAGGTGCACACAGTTGTGTGAACCAGGATGGTACCGCGTGCAAGCGTTCCTGGAGTTTACAGGAATGCTTTTTTATTTATCAGGAG
>JAFYCG010000151.1 GCA_017539825.1 Solobacterium sp.
TATATCGAGCGAAAACAACTTTTTATCCTTTAACGACTGCGGAACGTCTCCCGAAACTATTCTCTGGGCAAGCCCTTCTACGATAGCCGTTTTACCTACCCCCGGCTCACCGATCAGAACAGGACTGTTCTTGGTTTTTCTGGAAAGGATTTCAATGACTCTGCGGATCTCATCATCTCTTCCGATGACAGGATCGATCTTTCCGTCCTTTACTTCCTGAACAAGATCATGTCCGTATTTGCTTAAAGCATCAAGCTGGCTCTCGTTTGTCTTTTCATCCATCTTCATGCCTCCTCTTCTGTCTTCTTCCGCTTTCTCAACCATTCTTTCATTGAAGTTGAAATTGCGCTTCATATCTTTGATAACACCGGCATCACTCATCAGCATACCGATGAAAAATGCAGCAGTGCTCATGTATGTGTCTCCATGCTTTTTCATATACTGTAAAGCATTGGTATAACTCTGTGACACATGTCTTGACAATAAAGGCTCGCTTCCGGAAGAAACTCCCGGCAGCTTGGCTACATATCCCCTTACAAAAGCAAGCAACTCATTTTTGTTCAGCTTTAAACGATCCCAGATACCGTCAAGACCGCTGTCTTCAAGCATTGCCTCCAGTATGTGTTCAACGGTTAATTCACTGTTACGATTCTGTTGCGCTTTTGTCAAAGCAGCTACAATAATTGCCTGCAGCTGTTCTGTCATGTTTTCAATATTCATCCCTTCCACCTCCCTTCATGAGACAGATATTTTATGAAAATTGATTTTTGAATTTATCCCATATGGATTCTTTACCGGAATTCTTCTGCAGCTTCTGCAGTTCTTTGTATAATTCTTTTTCTCTGGCGCTGAGTTTGGTATCGACTTTGACTCTGACGGTGCAGATCTGATCACCCTGTTTGCCGCCCCGAAGATCAACGACACCTTTTCCTCTCAGTCTAAGCTTTGCGCCATCCTGTGTACCGGCAGGAATCTTCATGGAAACATCACCATGGATTGTAGGAATATCTACGGTTGTACCGATTGTTGCATCAACTGCAGAAACCGGAATATCCAGCATGATATCTTTTCCGCTTCTTTCAAACTTGTCATGCGGCAGAACATTGATTTCGATAAAGAGATCTCCGTTAGGACCGCCATTCGATCCTCTTTCACCTTTGCCGGACACTCTTAACTGCTGTCCGGTAGAAATGCCGGCCGGAATCTTGACATCCACACTGACACGTTTGTTGATATATCCCTGTCCTGAACAATGCGGACAGACCTTTTTGATCTTTTTACCTGATCCGCGGCAATCCGGACATACACCCTGTGTCTGGAATACGCCGAAAGCAGTTCTCTGCTGTGTGATCACTGTGCCTGAGCCATGACAGGTTGAACATGTATCGATATCACCGGGTGTTGCCGCACCGGTTCCCTTACAATCCGGACACTGCTCATCTACACTGAGATTGATAGTTTCCGTTTTACCGAAACAGGCATCCATAAATGAGACATTCATCCTGTAGTAGCGGTCATCGCCGCGAATCGGTCCGTTGTTTCTTCTTGAGCTTCTGGAAGATCCAAATCCGCCCATTCCTCCCATGAAACTGGAGAAGATGTCGTTCAGATCCTCAAATCCGCCGCTGGAAAAACCACCGAATCCGCCAAACCCGTTAGCAGCACCATCCATACCGGCAAATCCGAACTGGTCATATGTCTGACGTTTCTGCGGATCGCTGAGTACTTCATATGCCTCATTGATTTCCTTGAATTTAGCTTCTGCATCGGGTGATTTATTAATATCCGGATGATACTTTTTGGCAAGGGAGCGATAGGCTTTCTTAATCTCATCTTCCGATGCACCTTTCGCAATTCCTAACACTTCATAGTAATCTCTTTTTTCGGCCATATCACATTCCTCTACCTTTCTTCCTTACAGATAGAATGCGGAATCATACAGGTTCCGCATTCTCCTAACTTAGTTTTTTTCCTTGAAATCTGCATCCATTACGTCATCGTTGGGCTGGGAACCTGTACCCTGTCCCTGGAATCCGCCGAATCCGTTTGCATTCTGTTGTGCATTCGGATTCTGATACATAGCCTGAGCCATGTCATTTGCAGCTTTCTCCAAAGCATCCAGCTTATTCTTTAAGCCATCCATGTCATTAGCATCGATTGCAGCCTGCAGCTCATCTCTGAGCTTCTTGACCTCATCTTTCTGCTGCTGTGTAACATTCGGATTGTCAGAATTGAGTGTTTCATCAATCTGGGAAATGAATGCTTCTGCTCTGTTTCTTGTTTCAATATCTGCCTTACGCTTATCATCTTCAGCCTTGTGCGCTTCTGCTTCCTTAACCATGCGGTCGATTTCATCATCACTCAGACCTGAAGAATTGGTAATTGTAATGGACTGTTTCTTATTTGTTGCTTTATCAACTGCAGTTACGTGAACAATACCGTTTACGTCGATATCAAATGTAACTTCGATCTGCGGAACACCGCGTCTTGCAGGTGCAATACCGTCCAGCTGGAAGTTTCCGAGGGTCTTGTTGTCATTTGCCATCGGTCTTTCACCCTGTAATACATGGATATCAACAGCAGGCTGGTTGTCTGCAGCTGTAGAGAAGATCTGTGACTTGCTTGTCGGGATTGTCGTATTACGAGGAATCAATACTGTCATGACACCGCCTAATGTTTCAATACCTAAGCTTAACGGTGTAACATCCAGTAACAATACATCATTTACATCACCCTTGATAACAGCGCCCTGAATTGCAGCACCGATTGCAACACATTCGTCAGGGTTGACAGAACGGTTTGGCTCCTTGCCAAGCTCTCTCTTAACAGCTTCCTGAACTGCAGGAATTCTTGTAGAACCGCCAACCAGAAGAACCTGGTCGATTTCATTTGCGGAAAGTTTTGCATCTCTTAATGCCTGTCTGACAGGAACCATTGTCTTTTCAACAAGATCCTTTGTCAGATTGTCAAACTGTGCTCTCGTGATGGTTGCTTCAAGATGCAGAGGTCCTTCAGGTCCCTGTGCGATCCAAGGCAGGGAAATCTGTGTCTGTACCATTCCGGACAGATCTTTCTTTGCCTTTTCACAAGCTTCCTTCAATCTCTGTAATGCCATCTTTTCAGCTTTCAGATCAACACCATGCTCTCTGCGGAAATTGTCAACAAGATAATCAATCAGCTTGTTATCGAAATCATCACCGCCGAGTCTTGTATCACCGGCTGTGGAAAGAACTTCGAAAGTTCCGTCTGCAATATCCAGAATAGAAACATCGAATGTACCGCCGCCGAGGTCATATACAAGAATCTTCTGTTCTTTCTGTGTATCTTTATCCAGTCCGAAGGCTAAAGAAGAAGCAGTTGGTTCGTTGATAATACGGCATACATCGAGACCTGCAATCTTGCCGGCATCCTTTGTTGCCTGTCTTTGTGCATCATTGAAGTATGCAGGAACAGTGATAACTGCCTGTTCAACCTTTTCGCCAAGATAGCTTTCTGCATAATCCTTCAGATAGGAAAGGATAAATGCGGAGATCTGCTGCGGTGTATAATCCTTGCCTTCAAGAGTAACCTTCTCATCTGTACCCATCAGACGTTTGATGGAATATACAGTGTTCTTATTTGTGATCAGCTGTCTCTTTGCAGCATCACCTACGATAATTTCTCCGTTTTTGAATGCAACGACAGAAGGTGTTGTACGGTTTCCTTCCGGGTTGGTAATAACTTTGGCTTCTTTGCCTTCCATAACGGCAACACAACTGTTTGTAGTGCCTAAATCAATTCCAATAATCTTGCTCATCTTCTCTTCCTCCTTACTCGCTTACTTTTACCATTGCCGCTCTCAATAAGCGGTCCTTGAGTTTATATCCTTTCTGCAAAACTTCAATGACAATACCAGGCTCTACGCCCTCTTCAGGAACACTCATCAATGCCTGGTGCCAGTTTGCATCAAACGGTTTGCCTTTTGCATCAATCTCTTCAACACCTTCTTTTCCAAGTGCCGCTTTCAGCTGGTTGTATATCATTTCTACACCTTTCTGATACGCTTCATCACTTGTCTTCTGGCTCAATGCCCTTTCACAATTGTCCAATACCGGCAATATTTCCAAGGCAAAGCTTTGAATATGGTATTTTTTGAATGACTCGGAATCTTTTTGCAGACGCTTGCGCATGTTTTCTGTATCTGCATATGCTTTTGCATATTCATTTTTCAATATAGCAACCTGATTCTCAAGCTCACCGACTTTCTTTTTCAGAACTTCTGTTTCATCGATCACTTCCGGTTCTTCAACAGGAGTTTCGGGAGTTTCCGCCTCTTCTTTCACTTCTTCCTCAGGGACAGCCTCCTCAACGATTTCTTCCTTCTTTTCTTCATCCATTTTTTCATCCTCCTGTTTCATACATCTTTTCAATCATGCTGGCAACATAGCCAAGCATGGATATTACCTGATCATAATCCATACGGCTCGGTCCGATAACCATTAACTCACCCGATTCATGATCGTTGACTTTGAACCTGGATCGAACAACAGCCAGGTCGTTAAACCATGTCAGCTCTGTTCCTTTGTTCGTTGTGACAGCCAAGGTATTCTCATCTGTCTTCATCCGCTTCCACATGCTGGAATCATCAAACATCGTCATCAGCTTTTTCAGTTTGTTGATATCTTCAAATTCAGGCTGATAGAGCACTCTGTCTTTGCCGGAAAAATATACATTCTCCGAGGCAAATTTAACAAAAGCTTTCACAAATGCAGCGAACAACAGATCATGTCTTTGTACAACACTTGTTAACAGAGGCCTGATCTCCTCCATCTTGTCAGCAAGCTCATTAATCGGTACGCCTTTTAATTTCTGGTTCAGGATATCCGTGCATGTTTCAATATCGGTAAACGGAACATCTTCTTCAAACCGGAAATTCTTTGTCTCCGTATGTCCTGTATTGGTAATAAATACACACACGGCTCTTCTTTCATCAACAGCGAACAGTTTGATGTGCTCCAGTTTTTGAGAACTTGAATCCGGTCCGATTGCCCCTGCTGTCATATTTGTCATTTCCGAAAGGATACGACAGCTTTGCTGAACGGCTTCTTCAATATTCAGGGTTGTTGTATCAAATGCCGATCGTATTGCGACTTCCATTCTCTTATCTATATTCGAACCCTTCAACAGATTCTCACAATAGAATTTATATCCCAATGTACTGGGAACCCTTCCGCTGGAAGTATGCGTCTTTTCGAGATATCCCATCTCTTCAAGAACCTGCATGTCGTTACGAATCGTAGCACTTGAATACGGCAGGTGGTATTTCTTCTGCAGGGTTTTAGATCCTACAGGTTCTGCTGTTTTGATGAATTCATCAACGATTGCTTTGAAGATTTCTATTCTTCTTGGTGTCAGCATCCTCCCACCTCCTTTAGCACTCTTTCCTTTCGCCTGCCAATATACTACAACTTACCTTTAGCAATGTCAAGGGAAGAGTGCTAAAATGTTCAATTCTTTCAGAATAATAAAAAAAGATACCGTATGTATTCTATTCCGGTATCCTGTATTCGTAATATGTAATTCTTGTGGATCCGTATACTGTCGTCTTATACGGATGCAGGAAGTTGAATTCCTGATCAAAATGATCTTTTTCCAGAGATTCAATAATCACCCTTCCGCCATCACGCATCATCTGATGTTCATCCAGGAACGAAAGAATCTGATCATTTGTCTGTTTTGCAAATGGCGGATCCAGATAGACATAATCCGGTTTTATTCCTTCTTCTGCCAGCATCTGTAATGCCTTCATGTCCTTCATCGGCATCACACGGCTCTGATCTTCACAACCAAGGCTGACAATATTCTTTTTTATATATTGTATTGCCTGATAGGATGCATCGACAAAGATTGCCTGATCTACACCTCTGGATATAGCTTCCAGTCCGTTTGCACCGCTGCCGGCATAGAGATCCAGAAAAATACCGCCGTCAAAAAAACCGCCGAGAGAGGAAAAGACAGCCTGTCTGACTTTGTCCAGAGTGGGTCTTGTCTGTCTGCCCTTTCTTGTTTCCAGCTGCCTTGAAGCGTATCTGCCCGCAATAATTCTCATTGCAATTCTCCTGTCCGGTATAGAGAAATGACTGCCTGGCATATGCCGATACATGCAAGGAATGACATGGTGGAGCTTCCTCCTGCAGATACAACTAGAAGCGGTATGCCGGTTAACGGAATGAGTCCTGTTACACCGCCGATATTGAAAAACATATGAATCAGAAGGTACATTGCCGATCCGACTAGTATGACTTTTCCTTTTTCACTCTTCATTTTAAGAGAGTATGATAACAGTTTGAAAATAATGATTCCATATAAAAGAATCAGAATAAAGAAACCCACAAATCCGAGTTCTTCAACAATAATCGCTAAAATATAATCGGTATTGGCAGCAGGGAAATCCGTATATTTCTGGATTGAATTACCAAATCCCCTGCCGAAGAAACCGCCGCTGGCAAAAGAAACAAGACCTTTGATCAGCTGATATCCTACACCGTAACGGTCCTTAAAAGGATCAATTGCAGAAATGAATCTGTTTTTCTGATATTCTTTCAGGATATATTCCGGAACGCTTTCAATGATTGCTTCCCCATAAGGAGAAAGGATGAAGATTGCCAAAGCAACAACAATCCAGAAACTGACACGAAGAAAGATCTCGAATTTCCGCATCTGCGGATGGTTAGGAATCAGAAAACAGACACAGGAGATCAGAAAGATGACGACTGCAGAACCAAAGTCCGACTGCAGTATGGCAACAATAAAAATCATGAAGAACAGGAAAAACAAAGGTTTTTTCAGCATTTCGAAACTGCTTTTGAATCTTTTGGAAATATCGGCAGTGTATGCAGCAACAATCAGAATCGCTACGATTTTGGCAAATTCCGAAGGCTGAACACTGACTTCGGTAATGCCCAGCGGAATGATGATCCACGCTTTTGCACCGGCATACCCTCGGAATGCCAGACAGACAAGCAGAAGAACGCACGTCAGAATAATCAGTGATGAAAAAGCAGAGCTCTTCAGAAAGGACATTTTGAAATGATTTGCGAGAAATGTCATCGCAAAAAAGCCGGCTGCTACATAGATGGTCTGTTTTGCCAATGAAATCAGAAGATATGTATTATTTCCCACAGACAGTCCCATAGATGCGCTGCCTACCATCGCAATACCGAACAGCGAAAGCAAAATCATCGTAATATGCAACCCGGCATCAAATCCTTTAGGCATTAAAAAAGCACCGTGTTTTTTATTCGTCTTTGTGTTTGTATTTGTCATATGAAAAATATTATCACAATGCATACTTTTTTTCTATGATTCACTTATTAATTTTCCATGAAAACGCTTTCTTGGTTTGACATTTTTAAACCTTTTCCATATTATATTGCCGAGGTATTTTTATGTTAATAAATAATGATACGATTATTAAAGATACAGATCCTTTGATCCGTACTAAATCCGAGCCGGTTCCTTTACCTTTAAGCAAGGAAGATGAGGACCTTCTTCGTCAGATGCACCAGTATGTGGTTGATTCCACGGATGAAGAGAAAGCTGAAAAATTCAATTTACGCCCTTCTGTCGGCATCAGTGCAATACAGCTTGGCATTCCGAAACAGCTGACTGCTATTGTCATCGATGATTACGACAAAGAAGGCAATCCGATCCGCCATGAATTTATGCTGGCGAATCCGAAAATTGTCTCTTCCTCCGTGCAGCAGGCATATCTGGAAAGCGGTGAAGGCTGTCTTTCAGTTGCTGAAGAACATGAAGGCCATGTTGTACGTGCTGCCCGTGTAAAAGTCAGGGCATATGATCTGATCACCAACCAATATATTGAAATTCGTGCAAGAGGTTATCTTGCCATTGTACTTCAGCATGAGCTGGATCATTTTAAAGGTGTTCTCTTCTATGACCACATAAATAAGGATGATCCGTTTAAAGAAATACCGGGTGCACTGGTAATATAAAAAATGATTTGCATTTTCTTTATTTAAATGTATAATGCAAGTGAATATACATAAAGAAAGAGGTAATCCATAATGAATGAAACGATTAACGGAAGAGGTATTTCCCCTGTCCGCTATGCTTCTCAGATTGCCAATTCCGATGAAAATGAAAATACGATCAATCACGCAACAGACACCCTGGTTTATGCTTTGGGTGGTCTCGGCGAGATTGGAAAGAACATGTATTGCTACGAACATGATGATGAGATCATTATCGTTGACTGCGGTGTCATGTTTCCGGAAGATGACCTTCTGGGTGTCGACTATGTCATACCGGATTATTCCTATCTGGTAAAAAACCAGTCCAAAATCAAGGCTTTGATTATAACCCACGGTCATGAAGATCATATCGGGGGTATCCCCTTCTTTCTACAATCGGTACGGCTGAAAGAAATATACGCGCCCCGCTTTGCAAAAGCTTTAATTGAAAAGAAGCTTGAAGAGCATCGAATGCTGCGATCCTGTAAAATCATTGAAATCGATTCCGACAGCAGGGTCAGAACAAAATATTTTAATATCGGATTTTTTGATACTGTCCATTCCATTCCGGATTCTCTGGGTGTCCTGATTAATACACCAAACGGAAGAATTGTTGAAACCGGTGATTTCAAATTCGACATGACACCTGTAGGAACGAACTCAGACTATCAGAAAATGGCTTATATCGGCCAGGTTGGCGTCTCTTTACTGATGAGCGATTCTACAAACTCCAGTGTTCCGGGATCTTCTATTTCTGAAAAGAAGGTTGCTCAGGCAATCATGGAACAGATGCGCAAGACACCGGGCAGATTGCTCGTTTCCACATTTGCATCCAACGTCCTGCGATTAAATCAGATCCTGGAAGCCGCAGTAGCATGTGGAAGAAAAGTAGCCGTATTTGGCCGTTCAATGGAAAACATTTGTGAAATAGGCAGAAAGATGGGGGTTATCAACCTTCCCGACAGCAGTTTTATCACAGGAAATGACCTGAATACTCTCCCGGCAAATCAGATCTGTATTGTTTGTACGGGAAGCCAGGGTGAACCGATGGCAGCATTGAGCAGAATTGCAAACGGAACGCACAGATGGATCAAAATCCTCCCCGGAGATACCGTATTATTCTCCAGCAATCCGATTCCCGGAAATGCGGTTAGTGTCGGCGGCGTAATCAACCAGCTGACCAGAGTCGGCGCAAACGTTGTTACCAATTCCCCACTGACTTCTTTCCATACGACAGGTCATGCACCTCAGGAAGAACAGAAGCTGATGCTGAATCTGATCAAGCCGAAGTACTTTATGCCAAACCATGGCGAGTATAAAATGCTTGTCCAGCACAGTGAAACAGCGCAGGAAACAGGCGTTCCGGCAGACAGATGCTTCATCTGTGCAAATGGTGATATTGTCGTATTACGTAATGAAGAATGTTTCATTGCCAACGAAAGAATTCAGACTGATGCGATTTACGTAGATGGAAATGATGCATCAGGTTTAAGTACAAGCGTTATCAAAGATCGTAAGATCCTTGCAGAAAACGGTCTTGTTGCAGTTATTGTGACAATTGACTCCCGTTATAACAAGATTCTGTGCAGACCTTCGATTGTCAGCAGAGGATTTGTCTTCATCAAGGACAATCAGACACTGTTAAAGGA
>JAFYCG010000152.1 GCA_017539825.1 Solobacterium sp.
ATTGCGTTTCTTCCTGACAACCAATTCCACACCGGGCCAGGATATGCGTTATATTCCGGAAAAAGTGGAAGCTTCCTGGAATTTCATCAACAAGATCTGGAATGCTTCAAGATTTGTTCTCATGAATCTGGATGAAGGCATGACAATGAATGACATTGATTTCTCCAGTCTATCTATCACGGATAAATGGATTCTCAACCGTCTGAATGAGATCATTGATGAAACCACAAAGAACATGGAAAAATATGAGTTTGCCCTTGTCGGTAATGCATTGTATTCCTTTGTATGGGATGACTTCTGCAGCTGGTATGTAGAGATGTCCAAATCTTCTTTGAACAGCGATGATCCGCAATTGAAGAAGGGTGCACAGTCCACACTGTTATACTGTCTGAATGCAATCGTCAAGCTGCTTCATCCGTTCATGCCGTTTGTCACAGAAGAGATTTATCTGACCATGCCGCATGAAAAAGCAAGCATTAATCTGGAGACATGGCCGACAGTCAATGCAGATGTTCCTGCTTGTGATCTGGTTGCGATGGACCGTATGATTTCTGCAATTCAGAAAGTCAGGGAAGTTAAGAATGTCAATGATCTGAAACCTTCTGTAATCCTGCATGTATTGATGAAAGATCTTGATGGCAATGTCATTCAGCCTGATGCAGCATTGTCTGCAATCTTCAACAAGATGGCAAAAGCAGAATGGCTCGATACACTGGAAGGGGATCTTGCGGTAGAAAATATCCATCATGGCAACCTCTATATTCCTTCAGATGAGCTGAGTGATCCTGCTGAAGAAATCAAGAAGCTTGAAGCGGAAAAGAAGAGACTGGAAGGTGAACTTGCTCGTTCTGAAAAGATGCTTTCCAATCCGAACTTCGTCAATAAGGCACCGCAGAGTAAAGTTGATGAAGAGAAAAACAAACAGGCTGCATATCAGAAACAATATGATGTCATTGTCAACAGATTATCTGTTTTAAAAGCGTAAAGAATGATGCTATAATAGGAATAGAAATATTTTTAGGAGATAATTATGGCAGAGAAAAAGAAACATACAATATTGAAGATTGCGGGGGCAACCGCAATTGCTGGTACAGCTGCTTATGCAGGTGCTGGTTATTATGTTTTCCGTAACGCATTTGATTTGCAGAAATCCACGTTCTATGCAGAGAAGACAGGTGTGAAAAGACTTCCTTCTGGAGCGGGAGAAAAGAATGAATGGTTTGGACACAGCACAAGAGATGATGAATTCCTGGATTCTTATGATGGATTGAAGCTGCATGCGCTTCGTATCACAAACCATCCGGAATCTCACAAATGGCTGTTATTGATGCATGGTATTGGTTCCTACAGCGGAGGAATGCTTGATCACATGTATGAAGCAGATCATCGTGAATTCAATATTCTTGCACCGGATGCAAGAGGATGCGGCATGTCAGAAGGCCAGTTTACAGGACTTGGATGGTGTGAACATTATGATCTGATCAGCTGGGTAAATCATCTTTTGAATATTGATCCTGATGCACAAATCGCATTGTTCGGTATCGATGCAGGTGCTGCTGCAGTCATGAATGCAACAGGTGACTACCTGCCTTCAAATGTCAAATGTGCAGTCGAAGATTCCGGCTTCTCCGGCATTCGTGAAATCGTTCTGCATATGATCCGCAGCATGTGCAAGATTGACGGGAAAGCATTGCTTCCTTCCGTTGATTTCTATGTCAGACAATTCCTGCATTTCTCCATGAATGATGTCAGCACACACAGACAGCTCAAGCAGAGTTCTACACCGACATTGTTCATGCATGGTGCTGATGATACAATCATTCCGACAAGCATGGTATTCGATAATTACTATGCATGCTCTGCAGAAAAAGATCTTTATACAGCAGAAGGAAAAGGTTTCGGCGAGATCCAGCAGGAACCGGATTACTTCGATGCAGCATTTAATTTCATCGCAAAATATTTAGGTTAACGATACTGAAAAGTATCGTTTTCTTTTTTTGAAAACAAAATATAAAACATGGACGAATTCAATAAAACATTTTATGAAAAATCTTTCAAAAATTATTGGTGAAAACTTGTTTAAAGATAGTTCATGTTTTATAATTTCTTTATAGAAATAATTAGGAGGCTCTATGGCTAAAAAGTATGTCTACAAATTTACAGAAGGCAACGGCTCAATGAGAGAACTGCTCGGCGGTAAAGGTGCAAACCTCGCTGAGATGGCAAGTCTTGAACTGCCGGTGCCGATGGGATTCACGATCACAACTGAAGCATGTAACCAGTATTATGCAGATGGTGAAAAGATCAATGATGAAATCATGGCTCAGGTCCAGAAGAACCTGAAGTGGCTCGAAAAATTCATGGGCAAGAAGCTCGGTGATCCAAAGAATCCTCTGCTTGTTTCCGTCAGATCCGGTGCTCGTGCATCCATGCCTGGTATGATGGATACAATTCTCAATCTTGGTATCAATGACGAAGTTGCTGAAGCAATGTCTGCTGCATCTAATAATCCAAGATTTGTTTATGACTCCTATCGTCGTTTCGTTCAGATGTTCTCTGACGTTGTAATGGGATTATCCAAGAAGAGATTCGAAGTTATTATTGATGAACTGAAAGCAGAGAAGGGCGTTAAACTTGACGTTGAACTCGATGAAGAAGACATGAAGACTCTGACTGCTAAGTTCAAAGATTTCTACAAAGCAGAAAAGGGTGAAGACTTCCCGCAGGATCCAAAAGTTCAGCTGGAAAGAGCAATTGAAGCAGTATTCCGTTCATGGAACAATGAACGTGCTATTTTCTATCGTAAGATGAATGATATCCCAAGTGACTGGGGAACAGCTGTAAACGTACAGTCCATGGTATTCGGTAACATGGGCAGCGATTGCGCTACAGGTGTCTGCTTCACACGTGACCCGGGCACAGGTAACAACGCTTACTTCTATGGTGAATATCTGATTAATGCACAGGGTGAAGACGTTGTTGCAGGCGTTCGTACACCACAGCAGATTTCCAAGAAGGGTTCCCAGGCATGGGCAAAGAACATGGGTATTCCTGAAAAGGAAAGAAAAGAAAAATATCCATCTCTCGAAGAGAGCATGCCGGAAACATTCCAGGCACTGGATGATGTTCGTAAGAAACTCGAAGCACATTACCATGATATGCAGGATATGGAATTCACAATCCAGGATCGCCGCTTATTCATACTCCAGACACGTAATGGTAAGAGAACTGCAGCAGCTGCATTGAAAGTTGCTGTTGACATGGAAAAAGAAGGTCTCGTTACAAAAGATCAGGCTCTCATGATGGTTGAACCAAAACAGCTTGATGACCTTCTCCATCCAACATTTGATGCAGCTTCCTTAAAAGAAAAAGCAAATGATATTATCACAAAAGGACTTGCTGCTTCTCCGGGTGCTGGCTGCGGTGCAATCGTCTTTACAGCTGATGAAGCTAAGAAACAGGCTGAAGCTGGCAAGAAAGTTGTTCTTGTCCGTCTTGAAACATCTCCTGAAGATATCGAAGGTATGCATGTTTCCGAAGCAATCGTTACAGTACGTGGCGGTATGACCAGCCATGCAGCAGTAGTTGCCCGTGGTATGGGTGCATGCTGTGTATCCGGTTGTGGTGACATTTCCGTCAATGAAGAAAAGAAAGAATTCTACATCAACGGTGAAACATTCAAAGAAGGCGACATCATTTCTGTAGATGGTACAACAGGTTGCGTATACAGA
>JAFYCG010000018.1 GCA_017539825.1 Solobacterium sp.
CTGGTAACCATCCTTGATGAAGAAACCACTCTCCTCCAAAAAATCAATCCTCTTACGATCAAAGGAAAAAAGAGAAAAGTTGAACAAAAGAATGCATGATTCCATTGTTTAAAACCAGACATTCTTTTATAATTTTCGTAAAGAAAACGGAGGAATAATAATACTATGAGCTTTCCAAAAAACTTTTTATGGGGCGGCGCTGTAGCAGCCAACCAGCTTGAAGGAGCCTGGCTCGAAGATGGAAAACAGCCAAATGTCACAGATATCATGGTCGGTATCGGATCCAGAGATCCGGGCCTGAAATGGAATGAAGAAACCGGCAAATGGGAAATGTGCCTGAATCCGGACAAAGTCTATCTCAGCCATGACGGTATCGATTTCTATCACAGATACAAGGAAGATCTTGCCCTGATGGCAGGCATGGGCTTCAACTGTTTCCGTACTTCCATTGCGTGGGGAAGAATTTTTCCGAATGGCGATGAGGAAGAGCCAAATGAAAAAGGTCTTGCCTTCTATGATGCTTTGTTTGATGAAATGATCAAAGACGGCATGACACCATGCATCACATTATCCCATTATGAAACACCGCTTCATCTTCTGACAGAATACGGCGGATGGTCAAATCCGATCATGATCGATTTCTGGAAGAGATATGTGACAACAGTATTCAACAGATACAAAGGCAAAGTAAAATACTGGCTGACATTCAACGAAGTCAATGCCATGTTGAGAAATCCGTTTGTGGCAGCAGGTATCCTGAACATCGATGATCCGAAAGACAAGAATGATCCGATCGGCTCGATTACACAGAAGCAGATCTGGCAGGGTTACTACAATATCCTCGTAGCGAATGCTTGGACAGTCAAACTCTGTCATGAAATTGACAAAGATGCTCAGATCGGCAACATGATGACAGCTTCCGGTACAGCTACTTATCCGGATAACTGCAATCCTGACAATGTTCTCGGTGCATTGAATACACAGAGAATGGCTGTCTTCTACATGTGCGACCCGATGATGCTCGGTGAAATTCCGGGTTATGTATATCGCATCTGGAATGAGAATCCTGATCTCAAGCCAGCTATGGATGAAGAAGGACTGCAGTTAATCCGTGAAAACGTCATGGACTTTATTTCCTACAGCTATTACCGTTCTGCCGTTTACGCAGTGGATGCCAACATGATCTCCAACACCGGCGGTATTAAAGGAAAGAACAATCCATTCCTGAAAGAATGCAGCCCTGAACCATGGAGCTGGCCTGTAGATCCGAAGGGACTTCGCTATACAATGAATGTTCTGAACGACAGATATCACAAACCGCAGTTCATCGTTGAAAACGGTATCGGCCTTGATGAGAATCTCGATGAAAACGGAACAATTGATGATCCGTTCCGTGTCAGATATCTTGAGGAACATTTAAAACAGGTTCATGAAGCAATTCTTGACGGTGTACCATGTATCGGCTATCTCTGGTGGGGACCGATCGATGTTGTATCAGCAGGTACAGGCGAAATGAAGAAACGTTACGGTTTCGTCTATGTTGATCGTTTCAATGACGGTCACGGAACACTGGAAAGAAAGAAAAAGAACTCCTATGACCGTTATAAAGAGATCATTGAGTCCAACGGTGAAATCATTCTGTAAATCTATCGTGACATACTCCCACCACCTTCGCTGAAGCTTAGAGGTGGGGGCTTCTCGGTCAAGAACACCAGTGTGTCCAGATTACCCGAGCTTATGGGATTCCCTGTGCCCCAGGGTACCTTGATTTTTGTAGTTTTTATTACAGAAGCGCTGTTCTCA
>JAFYCG010000153.1 GCA_017539825.1 Solobacterium sp.
TATACCGCTTTACCGGAATCTTCCAGAATGGAAAGAGCGGCGGTGCACATTCCGTCAATGAACATATTGACACAAATATTCTTGTTGATAATGTTGCGTTTTACATGGAATTGTTTAAACGATATGGAAAGGAATAGACAATGATGAATCAGAAACAAATGATGCAGAAATATGCATATACATTGGCCAGAGTAGGCTTAAATGTTCAAAAGGGACAGTCCGTCCTTGTAGAGGCAGCCGTAGAGGGATCTTACTTTATTCCGTATTTTATGGAGGAATGTTACAAGCTGGGAGCAGGAAATGTCATCGTACATTATCTTGATCTTGCCGCATTAAAGGTATCTTCCCAATACAGAAGCGATGCAGATATTCGTAAAGTTGAACCATGGGAAGAATTACAAAATCAGCAGTATCTGGATGGTGATGCCTGTTTTGTGAGACTGGAAGGGGTTAATCCGGATCTGATGAAAGATGTTTCGGAAGAAAGAGCCAATGCGATCTTTGCCCATGTAGATGCCGTCAGAAATATCATGCGCAAAGCTTCGAGAGAGAAGCATTGTCAATGGTTAATCGCCATGATTCCGACAAAGGAATGGGCGGATGCGATACTTCCGGATGTACAGGAAGAAAACAGAATGGAAGAGCTCTGGAAACTGCTTTTGAAACTGTGTTATATCGATGAAGAAAATGATGTCGTTAAAACATGGGAAGAGAAAAAGAAAAGAACCGGAGAAAGAGGAGATAAGATGGATTCTTATCACTTCACCAAACTGCACTATACAGCTTCTAACGGAACCGATTTAACCGTACAGCTGACACCGGATTCTCATTTTGGTTTCTCCAAGAGAAAACTGCCGGAAAATTATATTCCTTACAATCCCAATATTCCTACCGAAGAGATCTGTACCACACCGGAGAAATTCGGAACAGAAGGTGTTGTCTATGCATCAAGACCGCTTGTATTAGGTGGAAAGGTATTGGAGAATTTCGGTTTCCGTTTTGAAAAGGGAAAGGTTGTCGAAGTGATTGCCAATGAAGGAAAGGCAGTTCTGGAAGAATTAATCCGCATGGATGAGAATGCCTGTTATCTTGGCGAATGTGCATTGGTGGAATATCATTCACCGATTTCCATGAGCAATATTGTATATTACACAACACTGATCGATGAAAATGCATCCTGTCATCTGGCTTTGGGAAGAGGCCTTGCCCGTCAGCAGCCATCCGATCCGAAGTATACCTTTAACGATTCCAAGATTCATATTGACTTTATGATCGGCACAAAAGATATGCATATTGTCGGAACAACAAATGAGGGAAAAGAAGTTATCGTTTTCGACAATGGTGATTTTGCATTCTGAACCACTGTGATAAAATAATAAAAAAGGGGAGTCATATGAAACCGAAACATATATTTGTGCTGATCGCAATGTGCGGTCTTGCAGCAACATCCATCGGCGTTACAATGAATTGCGCAGGTGTTTTCTATGGTCCTATAGCGGAAGATCTGGGGGTTGGGCGAGGCAGTGTTGCAATGATGGTAACCATTACCTCCATTGTTGCTTCTGTTGTTGCGATGTTCGTGCCTAAAAAGATTAATGAAAAGAATTTAAAGATGGTCTTGATTGTCGCTACAGCACTGTTAGCGGGAATGTCATTTCTGATCTCCGTCTCGAAATCGGTATTTACACTGTATCTGTTTAGTTTCTTGAGAGGTATCGGCGATGGTATGATCAACTTCGTTCTGATTACAATGATTGTCAACTTCTGGTTCTATGCCAACAGAGGTGTATTTACAAGTGTTGTCATGGCTTGCAGCGGTGTTCCCGGTGTTATCCTGTCACCGATCCTTACGAATATCATTAACGCCTCAGGATGGCGTACGGCTTTTGTTTATGTGGCAATTTTCTCCGCACTGTTCTGTCTTCCTGCGATTCTTCTTCCGATTTCAATCCGCCCTGAAGCTACCGGAGAAAAACCATATGGATATGAAGAATATCTGAAGGCAAAGGAAGAGGGAAAGGTTTCTGCCATCAGCGGTGCAAATCCGCGTTTCAATTTTCTGAATCCGAAA
>JAFYCG010000154.1 GCA_017539825.1 Solobacterium sp.
ACCGTAATCGGCTCTCTGTCAATATCAAAGAATTCTGCTGTGCCTTTTCCCAGTCTTGCAATCTGCTGATTGCCGATGTAATAAACATCCCTTGTATATTTCAGGATTGCCGGTACATCACTTGCCATATATGTCGCATCTTCCGTAACTCCGATAATCATCGGACTGTCTTTTCTTGCAACATATATTTCTTCCGGATAGTCCTTAAACATTACCGCAAGTGCATACGACCCTTTGATTCTTGTCATCGCTCTTCCGATAGAATCCACAGGTCCCTGCTGGTATTTCTTAATATAATAATCAATCAATTTGATTGCGATTTCGGTATCTGTCTGTGAATAGAAAGTGTATCCATGTCTGGACAGCTTGTCTTTGAGTTCCTGGTAATTCTCTATGATGCCGTTATGTACACCTGTCACATTGCGGTCATCGCTGGCATGAGGATGCGCATTGTTTTCCGAAGGTTCACCATGTGTTGCCCATCTTGTATGGCCGATGCCGCAATCGCCTTTCAAAGCCAGTCCGTCATTTGTTTTGTCTGAAAGAACTCTCAGTCTTCCTTTCGCTTTGACAATTTCCACCGGATTCTGATCATTTCTGACAGCCAGTCCCGCTGAATCATATCCTCTGTACTCCAGTTTTTCTAACCCTTCCAAAAGGATCGGAGCTGCTTGTTCTTTACCGTTATAGCCTACGATTCCACACATTTCTTTTCACTCTCCTGTTCTAAAAAGGGGATAACAAAATGTTTCCCCCCTGTGTGAATATTTATGATATTTTTGTTCCCGGTTCAAGACCGTTCACTTCTACTACTGCAATCTGGTTTCCGTCTTTACCTGCCAACAGCATTCCCTGTGACTGTACACCGCGAATGACTGCTTCCTTCAGATTGACAATAACAACAATTTTCTTTCCGATAACCTGTCCCGGCGTATAGCTCTGTGCAAGACCGGAAACAATTTGTCTTGGTTTTTCTTCTCCGACATCAACTTTCAGGATAAACAGCTTATCTGCATCAGGATGTCTCTCACAGGAAAGAACTTTTCCTACTCTGAGATCAACCTTAGCAAAATCTTCAATTGTGATTTCAGCAGCCTTCTTTGCCTCTTCCTTCTTTTTCTCTTCAGCAATCTTAGCTGCTTTTTCTTTTGCCTTTTTCTCTTCTTCCAGGATTGCTTCGATATCCTTCCATGCAATTCTCTTGAAAAGGATTTCCGGTTTGTCAGTCACCTGAATGCCTGTCTCGAAATTGCCGAATGTATTAATGGAATCGAAATCCGTTTTTTCCGTATTGAGGCTTGCAAGAATCTTTTCAGCTGTATCCGGCAGGAATGCTTTCAACAGAACCGCTGCGATACGGACACTCTCCAGAAGGTTGTACAATACTGTCGCCAGTCTGCCGATCTTATCCGGATCCTTTGCCAATGCCCATGGCATTGTCTCATCAATATATTTATTGCATCTCGAGAACAGATCCAGTATATCCTGAATTGCATCGGCAACACGTAATTCAGCCATCTTTTCATCAACAGCTTTCACCGTCTGCAATGCCTTTTCCTTCAGATCTTCATCAACCGGTTCATCAATATTCGGATTGGCAACAATACCGTTAAAGTATTTGTTCTGCATGGATAATGTACGATTGACAAGATTGCCGAGATTATTGGCGAGATCACTGTTGATTCTCTCAACCATCAGCTCATATGTGACATGTCCATCCTGTGCAAACGGCATCTCATGAAGCATGATGAAACGAACCGCATCCACACCGAACAGCTTCACAAGATCATCTGCGTAAATGACATTGCCCAGAGATTTTGACATCTTGGAATCACCTGTCAGCAGCCATGGATGACCGAAAACCTGTTTTGGCAACGGCAGATCCAAAGCCATCAGCATGATCGGCCAGTAAATCGTATGGAAACGGACAATATCCTTACCGATCAGATGAAGATCTGCCGGCCAGTACTTTTTAAACAGTTCATCATGATTGCCGTCACAATCATAACCCAGACCGGTAATATAGTTGGATAATGCATCAATCCAGACATACACAACATGATCAGGATCAAAATCAACAGGAATACCCCATTTAAAAGAAGTACGTGATACACACAGATCTTGCAGACCGGGTCTCAGGAAGTTGTTGAGCATCTCATTTTTTCTGCTTTCCGGCTGAATAAAATGCGGATGATCTTCAATATACTGAATCAATGTATCAGCGTATTTTGACATACGGAAGAAATAAGCTTCTTCTTCCATCGGCTTAACATCTCCGCCGCAAACAGGACATTTGCCATCTTCTGTCAGCTGGCTCTTGGTATAGAAAGCTTCACATTCCTGACAATAGAGTCCTTCATACTTTCCTTTATAGATATCACCCTGATCGTACAGTTTTCTGAAGATCTTCTGAATCTGTCTTTCATGGTAATCATCCGTTGTGCGGATGAATTTGTCATAAGACACATTCATAACATCAAACTGTTCTTTGACAATACCCGAAATCTTATCAACGAATTCCTTCGGTGTCAGGTTTGCAGCTTTAGCTCTTTCTTCTACCTTCTGTCCGTGTTCATCCGTACCTGTCTGAAAACGCACATCATAACCGGTGTTTCTCTTATACCTTGCAATTGCATCTGCCAGTACAATCTCATATACATTTCCGATATGCGGTTTGCCGGATGTATAAGCGATTGCGGTAGTCAGATAATATGGTCCTTTATTTTCCATCTTGAACCCTCCTTTAACATATTTTTTACAGTAAATCCAATTCAACGCATTTTATTATAAAAGAGAAAGACATTTTTGGAAAGTAATCATTGTCAGTTTTCCGCATATGCTTTTGAATTTGTACACTGATTCATAATTTTCTTGTATTTCTTTTCATTTAATAGTATAGTAATTACGTATACGAGGATACGTTTTGAATATATTCTTGGGGATACATAGAATAGGAGAATCAAAACAAAATGGCAACAGGCAAAGTAAAATGGTTCAACGCAGATAAAGGGTATGGATTTATTACAACTCCGGAGGGAAAGGATGTTTTCGTGCATTACTCTGCAATTCAAACCGAGGGTTTCAGAACTCTAGATGAGGGTCAGGAAGTGAATTTTGATGTCATCGAAAGTGACCGTGGTCCTCAAGCTGCAAATGTGATTAAACTGTAATTTCTTATAATCATCGCAAATGCAAAGAACGTTAAACGTTCTTTTTTTTCCCGTTTAAATTCTTGACGGATAAAAATCCATCATTTATGATAGTTTCACATCCGATGAACGGAAGAGTAAGTTTCACAAAGATCAAAGCGAGCTGATACAGAGTGAAAGGTCAGTGTTCAATGTGCAACTGAAACGCATCCGGAAGGTTTCTTCCTGAAATAACAGTAGGAAAGAACGGCAGTCACCGTTATGATGAGAGAACAGATCAATAGAAATCTGTTAACCAGTGTGGTACCGCGATATATGTCGTCTCTGGAAAAGAGACGGCATTTTTGTTTATCAGAAAAAGGAGGATAAGATGAAAACTACATTCAGCTATGACCATTACTACAAATACAGCGAGATCAAAAACAATCTGGAGTATTTTGAAAAAACCTATCCGCATCTGTGCAAAACAGAGGTGAACTGCGTCACTGCAGAAGGAAGAAATCAATATGTCGTCATTTTAACAAATCAGAATACAGGTGATCCTCTTGCTAAACCGGGATGGTATTTAGACGGAAACATTCATGCAGGTGAAGTTACTTCCAGTATGGCCGCAATGCATACGATTGATTATCTTCTTACCAATTATGATACAGATCCCGAAATCAGAAAGATTCTGGATACAATGACAATCTATGTGATCCCAAGAGTCACACCGGACGGTGCAGAAACCTATCTCACTACACCATATACCCTCCGTTCCGCAAACAGAGATTATCTCCCTGAAGAAGGCGGTATTAAGGAAGAAGACCTGGATGGAGATGATGTCATCCGTATGATGCGTATCCCTACGCCATACGGTGCATGGAAAAAAGATCCGAAGAATCCGGATTCCATGGTGTTAAGAGATCCATCTGATACCGAAGGTGATTTCTATGACATCTTCCCGGAAGGAATCATGGAAGAATATGACGGAGATGAAAATCTAAAGACAAAGAAAGCTTCCTGGGGACTGGATTTCAACAGAAATTTTCCTTTTGGATGGTTTCCTGATGCCAGACAATCCGGTGCGGGAAAATATCCTCTCAGCAACCCCGAAACCAAAGCCATTGTTGACTTTGTATTAGCACATCCCAATATCGGCGGTGCCGCCATCGGCCATACTTCCGGCGGTATCATCCTGTACCCTCCGGGAACAAGAAAATCCACATCCGCTCCTTCGAATGATATCAAAGTTCTGAAAGCCATCGCCAAAATGGGACAGGAAGAACTCGGGTATCTGCCCATGAATATCTTTGACTCCTTCATGACCGATCAGGATAATTATGATTCCGGAGCTCTGGATGACTGG
Organism: Solobacterium sp.; assembly: GCA_017539825.1. GTDB lineage: Bacteria > Bacillota_I > Bacilli_A > Erysipelotrichales > Erysipelotrichaceae > Bulleidia. Next base: position 4,498 of record JAFYCG010000154.1, read on the forward strand.
TTTTATCAATCACAAGGCATTCCTGCATACACAATGGAATTCTGGGATCTCGCCACAAAAGCGGGTGTTCCGATGGACTGGGGCATGGACAGAACTGCGGATCAGGACAAATCGATTGAAAGATTCAATGCCTGCATGAAATGGGTGAAAGAAAATGCACCTCAGTATTACAGTCCATGGACAGAATATGATCATCCGTATTTCGGAAAGGTGGAACTCGGCGGTTTTAACTATAAGTTCACACATCAGAATCCACCGGAACATCTATTGAATACAGAATGTGAAAATGACACAAGATTCAATATCCGTTTTATCAAAGCAATGCCAAAACTTGTGATTGAGTCACTTTCCAAAAAAGAAGTGTCTGAAAATATCTATGAGATCACCGCTGTTGTCGGTAACCGCGGTTATCTTCCGACAAATCTTACCGAAGAAGCCATCAATCTGAAAGTCGACAAACCTGTCATTGTTGCGATTGAAGGCGGCAAACTTCTTTCCGGAAAGGCAGAAGAAAAAGCCGGCAACCTTGCCGGATATGCCTATACCCAAACCGGCGTATTCTTCTATGGCAATATCGCAACAAGAGCAGCTGCCAAAGCAAAAAAGAAGATAACATGGCTTGTACAGGCTGATAAAGCCACAACAATCACCGTCAAAGCTTCCCAGGAAAAAGCCGGAACAGATACAAAAACAATTATCCTGTAATCAAAAAAAGTATCAGCCAATGAATGGTTAGATACTTTTTTCTGTTTGCTGTCTTTATGAATATCCGGTCACGGATTCCTGTATTCTTTAATCAGCATAAGAAAACAGTGTAACATCATACACTGCTTCTTTCTTACTTATAACTATCGTATTTGTATTTGTCATACACGTGAGATACAGGTGTATGATTCTTAATTGCATCAATTGTCATTGCGATCATTGTTGCAACAGACAATACGGTAATCTTTGTGGATTTGTCTCTCTTTTCATCAGAAAGAGGAATTGTGTCAGCGATGACCATTTCCTTGATCGGTGAAAGCTCAATCTTTTCAATGGCATTTCTGGAGAATACACCATGTGTAATGCCTACGTAGATATCCTTTGCACCATATCTCTTCAGAATTTCACAACCTGCTACAAGAGATCCGGCAGTATCGCAGATATCATCGATGATAATACATGTCTTTCCATTGACATCACCGATGACATTCTGTGCTTCAACCATATTCGGTTTCGGTCTTCTCTTATCGATAATTGCGATCGGTGCATCCAGAATATCAGCAAGTCTTCTAGCACGAACAACTCCGCCATGATCCGGTGATACAACAACCAGATCCTCATTCGGAATATTCTTTTCCAGGAAATACTGACCGATCATCGGAACAGCTGTCAGATCATCAATCGGAATATCGAAGTATCCCTGAATCTGTGCAGCATGTAAATCGAATGTCAGAATGCGGTTTGCACCGGCAGTAACGAGAAGATTTGCAACTAACTTGGATGTGATAGGCTGGCGAGGTTTTGCCTTCCTGTCCTGTCTTGCATATCCGTAATACGGCATGATGACATTGATCTCACCTGCGCTTGCACGTCTGCAGGCATCGATACAAATCAACACTTCCATCAAATGCTCAGTTACAGGATTACATGTGGATTGAACAATAAATACAGATTTTTCACGAACGGATTCCTGCGGTTCTACAAGAATTTCTCCGTCAGCGAAATGTTCAACCTTGATTTTTCCCAGCGGAATATCAAGGAGCTTACAGATTGAAGCAGCCAGATCGGTGCTTGACGTAAGAGCGAATACAACAGTGTCCTTTACCATTTGTCCTCTTTCCATTCCTTTTTTTCGCCTAAAGTTTCTCAGAAAAACTCAGATTCGTCAATATCTATTTACGAATCCACGTTCCGGGCATGACTATTGTACCACTATCGATACAAACATTTCCAAAAAGATATGTATTCGGATAAATTGTAACATCATGTCCGATTGTTACCTTCGGTCCGATAAAGGTGTTTTCCGGATCCATGATTGTTACACCTTCTTTCATCCAGTAAGTATTAATCCTTTTCTGCATGTATTTTGTCGCTCTGGCAAGTTCCACGTTATCATTGATACCCTGTACTTCCTGCCAGTCATTGGTTTTCACTGCTTTGACAGTCTTACCCATGCCTTTTAGAATTTCAACAAGATCGGTAATGTAATATTCATGCTGGGCATTTTCATTTTTCAACAGCTTCAATCCTGCAAACAATGATGCATTGTCAAACGCATAAATACCGGTATTGATTTCTCCGACTTTCTTTTCTTCCTCGTTGCAGTCTTTAAATTCGACAATCTTTTCCACATTGCCGTTTTCATCACGGATAATCCTTCCGTAGGATGCAGCATCCTCCGGTTCACATGTCAGCACGACCATATCTGCATCATCCAAAGCAGCATACAAGGAAGCATATGTCTCTGCTTTTACACAAGGACAGTCCCCATTTACCACAAGTGTTTTTCCTTCGCTTCCCTCAAGCTGTTTTGCCTGCATGACAGCGTGTCCTGTACCAAGCTGCGGTTCCTGCAAGGCAAATTCACATCTGCCATCCATGCATTTTTCCACCTGCTCATGTCCATAACCGACAATCGCAATCACCCTTTCAGCACCTGCATTTTTTACATTGTCACAGATGATGGAGATCATTTCCTCTTCCATCAGCTTATGAAGTACTTTCGGCAGATCCGATTTCATTCTTGTGCCTTTGCCGGCTGCCATAATTACTGCGTTTTTCATCTGAATCCTCCTGTATTTCCCAATATCCTTGTCCTTCTCACAAAATACTTTTCCTTTTTAAATGCATTCATGGCTTCATATAACAGAGCCGTATTCTTGGTAATGCCGAATACCGTGGAACCGCTGCCTGACATCAATACACCGTCAAAGCCTCTTTCTACAAGCTTTTCCTTGACAACACGGATTTCATCCACCAGCTGCAAAGAAGCACTTTCCAGACTGTTTCCAAGAGAAGAAATCACTCCCTGGTAATCATTTTCCTGTAATGCCTTCTGCATTGCCAGGCAATCCGGATGTTCCACTTCCATACTGTCAACCAGTTCAAACGCCTCTTTTGTAGAAACACCTTTGCCCGGTTTCACCAGCAACAATTCAAAATCCGGATCACATTCAAACGGCAGGATCTTCTCACCGGTTCCTTCAACATATGCCGGACGGTTGATCAGACAGAACGGAACATCTGAGCCGACTTCCCTGGCAACATCAATCAGTTCCTCTAAAGACAGATGCAGTCTCAGCATCTGGTTCATCATGCGGATTGCCGCTGCCGCATCTGCACTTCCTCCCGCAAGTCCTGCACGGGTAGGAATATGCTTCTGTAAAGTACAGGCAAACTGATTCTCAAAACCATATCTTCTGCGCATGACTTCAATTGCCTTGATAATTGTGTTCTTTTCATTCACAGGCAGATAGCTGCGATTCAAAGAAAGGGATGTCTCATATGCAGGAACCATTTCCAGCACATCATAGAAATCAATCGGCGTCATGATCATGCGAAGTTCATGAAATCCATCATCTCTTCTTCCCACTACATCCAGACATAAATTGATTTTAGCGTAAGCTCTTTGCCGCATGATATACCTCCCGTAATTCTTCCACTGTTAACTGTTGAGACCGTACAGATCCCGAAACACCGGCTTCTTCCAGTATTTCTTTCACCTTTGCACCATCTCCGTAATACTCTTTCAGATTATTGTAAATCGTCTTTCTCCTCTGTTTGAAGCATGCCCTGACAAACGCAAAGAAATCGGAAACATCTTCATCCTCTCTCTTTCGGCAGAATTGAATAATCACACTGTCCACATTCGGCGATGGATTGAATGATCTTCCCGGTACCTGAAACAGCTTTTTAATGTCATACAGATACTGTCCTTCTGCCGATAATGCGCTGTATTCCGGATCGTTTGGTTTTGCCGCAAAACGATCACCAACCTCTTTCTGTACCATTACCGTTATATAGGAAATATCCTGATTCTCAAACAGTTTAAATAATACCGGTGTTGTTATGTAATACGGAAGATTGGCACAGACACTGACCGTTCCGTATTCCTCTTTTAAAGCCCTGACCTTCTGATCCAGATCTGTTTCCAGAAAGTCCTCCAGCAGAATTTCCACATTGTCATACGCAGACAATGTATCCTTCAATACAGGCAATAGATCTTCATCAATTTCATACGCCGTAACATGTTTGGAAAAACGGGCAAGTTGTTCCGTAAGGCTTCCGATTCCCGGACCGATTTCAATCACCGCTCCTTCGCAATGTGACTGCTGCGCGCATCGTTCCACAATAACAGGATCCACAAGAAAATTCTGTCCGAATCCTTTTTTGGCACGCAATCCGTATTTTTCCAGTATTTCTTTTGTGTAGGATGGTGTAGAAATCCATCTTGTCATAAACGTAATACCTCAATCAGTTCTTCCTTTGTAATGCCAAGACAATTCATGCGTATCCGCATTGTCTTTGCGGTTCCGGCACCGATATGCAAAGCAGCACCGACTCTTTCCCGTATTTCCGAGCTGTCCGCTCTTCCCATTAAACCAAGCTCATAGAAATCCTGGGCGGTAATCTTTTCAACAGGATCATCTGTATATGTAATCAGATTGGATAAAGCTTCTTCCAATACTTCCCTGGATGCATGTTCGACCCCTACTTTTTTGGTCGTATGTGCATCTGCCTTATCCACAAAAGCATTCTTGCATCCCGGCACTTTCCGGTTAATCTGGTTTCTGATTCTGTTGCCCGGACTGTCCGGATCCGTAAAGATAATGACACCTCTTTTTTCTTTTGCCTTGCGGATCAGATCGATTTTAAAATCCGTGACATCTGTTCCGTTTGTTTCCAGTGTATCACAATCAAAATACTGTTTTAATGTTGCGGTATCATTTTTTCCTTCCACAACAATCAGTTCCTGAATTCTTTTCATTGGTTCAGAAACCTCGTCCAGTTTTCATCGATCGCATCTGCCATTTCTTCCACGCTGATCTTTCTGACTTCCGCCATCTTTTCCACGATATACGGTATATACGAAGGTTCGTTTCTCTTCCCTCTTTTGGGAACAGGGGCCATATACGGACAATCCGTTTCACTTAATAAATACCGGATATCAATATCTTCACATACTTCTACAGCATGTCTTGCATTCTTGAAGGTTATTGCTCCGCCAAGGGCAATATAATAACCGAGTTTTGTGAACTCCCTTGCCATTTCTTTTGTACCGGGGAAGCAATGCATCAATCCTTTCCAGTGATGCTCTTTCATAATGTCAAAGGTATCCTGTATCGCTTCTCTTGAATGCACGGCAATCGGTTTATTCAGCTCTCTTGCAAGCTCAATCTGCTTCACAAAATACTCTCTCTGCAAAGCCTGCATATCCTTATCTTTTTCCCAGTGATAATCCAGACCGATCTCACCGATGCAGTCTATCATCGGATCCTTTGCGATTTCCACAAAAGAATCCCAATCTCTTTCTTTCACATCACAGGGGAATATACCTGTAGCAATCTGAAATTTCTTTGGATTTTTCCTTTTGACTTCAATCGCTTTTAATGCCTCTTCTTTGGATAAGGTAATGATCATGATGCGGTCAATATGGGCTTCTTCCGTCCTTTGCATCATCTCATCATAATCATCAAAATAACTCTCATCCAGAATATGGGCATGTGTATCTACATAATGTACTGTCATTCTATTTTCCCAGACAGAACCTGCTGAAAATCTCATCCAGCAGATCCTCTTTGCCTGCCTTTCCTGTTATCTGTTTTAACGCATTCCAGCTCTTCTCAAGATCAATCGTCACAAGATCCAGTTCCATGCCGTCTTCCAGCGACTGTAATGCATCCTCCATGCATCTTTTTGCCTGTAAGGCAAGACCGATCTGTCTTTCGTTATTCAGCGTATCGGTATTCAATGCATAGAGTTCCTTGTCATACTTTCTCTGTATCTCCTCCACAAGTGATGCAATCTCCTTGTTTTTCGCACTGATAGACAAGCCATCACTCTCTTTAAGATCTGTTTTATTGTAGACAAGAATACGGTTCTTTCCCTCTGTTCTCTTTAACAGCTCGGCATCTTCTTCATCCGGTTCTTTTGAAGCATCCAGAACCACAATGACAAGCTGAGCTTTATCCAATGCTTCCAATGATTTCTGAATACCGATTTTTTCTACCACATCTTCCGATTCACGAATGCCTGCCGTATCAATCAGATTCAATGTGATTCCGCCGACTCTCACACTGCCTTCCACCAGGTCTCTTGTCGTACCGGCAATATCCGTGACAATTGCCTTGTCCTCTTCCAGGAGTGCATTTAATAATGAGGATTTGCCTACATTCGGTTTCCCTAAGATAACCGTATCAATGCCATCCTTGATCGAGATGGATTGCTGAGCTTCCACAATGATTCTGTCTATGTCCTTGATCCATTTTCTGACAGAAGGAAGGATTTCCTCTTCTGTCAGCTGGTGAACATCATCGTATTCGGGATAATCAATATTCACTTCGATATTGGCAATGATCTGTGTCAGTTCTTCCTCCAGAGGTTTCAACAGCTTTGTGACAGAGCCTTTCAGAGAATGCACGGCACTTTTTGCGTTGGATGCATCTCTTGCCAGAATCAGATCATTGACACCTTCCGCCTGGGAAAGATCCATCTTTCCATGCAGAAAAGCTCTTTCCGTAAATTCACCCGGTCGTGCCATTCTTACACCATGTCCCAGTACAAGCTGTAATACTTTCCTGGTGATATAAATACCTCCATGGCACCCGATTTCCACGACATCTTCACCTGTATAGGAATGCGGTGCCCTGAAGACACTGACCAGAACTTCGTCAACCGGTTCGTTGTTTTCCTGTATTGTTCCATAGTGGATGGTATATCCTTTTGCCTCACGCAGATCTTTCCCCATCAGTTCAGAAATCACGGATAAAGATTCTGAACCGGACAATCGGATAACGGATATTGCACCCATGGCATTGGCAGTCGCTATTGCAACAATCGTATCTTCAAACATGTTCACCCTTTCTTATCTCCACAAGTTTACCACTCATTCTTTATGATTTCCATTGTTCGTGTTAAGATATTCACCATGTATCAGACAGAAGTAAACAGGGCATTGCAGGAAATCGGGTATCTTCCCCTTTTGCCCATACAGAAAGAAGTCATCCCGCACATCGAAAACAAAGAACATCTTTTCATACAGGCAAAGACAGGTTCCGGAAAAACAGCCGCTTATTTAATCCCTCTGTTATCCCATAACACAAAAGCTTTGGTGATTGCGCCAACCAGAGAACTTGCCTTGCAGATTGAAACAGAAGCTCTCAGAATTTCATCTTATACAAAGATACATACTGCCTGTTTGATCGGCGGTATTGATTACACAAAACAGGAAAACCGCCTTCGGGCAAAACCGGAACTCATTATTGCCACTGCCGGAAGACTGCTGGATTTGTCCTCACAAAACAAAATCGACTTCTCACAGCTGGAGACAGTGATCCTGGATGAAGCAGACCAGATCATTCAAACCGGACAGTATGAAGATGTCAGAAAGGTTCTTGATCAGATTCATCAGCCGATACAGATGGTCTGCCTTTCCGCAACATGGGATGAAAGACTCTCTCATTATCTTCCTGAAGGTTATATCTCATTACAATTTGATGAAAACAAAGTCAATGAGGATATCATCTCTTATCATATCCAAACCGAAGAAAAGACAAAAATGCTTCGAAAACTGATTCAGAATGAACCGATCACAAAAGCGATCATCTTTGTCAATCACAAAAGTGATGCCATGTATCTGGAAAAGATATTCCTGCATGAAAATATTCTTTGTGCTTCCTTCTCTTCCGCCAATGATGAAAACAAGCGCATCAAAACCATACGTGATTTTACCGAAGGAAAAATCATATTGCTGATCGCAACCGATGCCGGTGCAAGAGGACTGGATATTCCCGGTTTGTCTCACATCATCCACTATGATCTTCCTTTTGACAAGGAAACATATATCCATCGTTCCGGAAGAACCGCCCACCAGCAGAATCAGGGTATCTCGATTGCCATCCTGAATCAGGAAGATATCGAAACAGAAACCGGAAAATACATCCTTTCACAATCATTACCTTTTGTCTTCTCAGACAAACAGGGAAATGATCTGACTGTGCCTTTGAAACAAACGAAAAAGAAAAGTACCAATACACAGACCATTCTGATCCGTGCGGGCAGAAAAGACAAAATACGCAGAGGAGATATTGCAGGCAGTCTTTGTGCCGTTCTTCCTTTTGAAAAGATCGGAACGATTGAAATACAGGATCATTATTCTTTGGTGACCATTCTTGATGAAGATGCTTCTCTTATCAAAAAACTTAATCCGATTCTTCTCAAAGGCAAAAAAAGAAAAGTTGAGCAAAAACATGCATGATTTCATTGTTTAAAATCATGCATTCTTTTATAATTTTTATAAAGAAAAACGGAGGAAAAATAATACTATGAGCTTTCCAAAAAACTTTTTATGGGGCGGAGCAGTAGCAGCCAACCAGCTTGAAGGTGCCTGGTTAGAAGATGGAAAACAGCCAAATGTCACAGATATCATGGTAGGTATCGGATCCAGAGATCCGGGATTGAAATGGAATGAAGAAACCGGTAAATGGGAAATGTGCCTGAATCCGGATAAAGTCTATCTCAGCCATGACGGCATTGA
>JAFYCG010000155.1 GCA_017539825.1 Solobacterium sp.
CTGACTGTGATAATCATTGATTAACAGGATTCCTCCTTCTGATAAATTCTTCCAGAAGTACTTCAATCCTTCATAAGTCGGTTTCTCTAAATCACAATCCAAAGACACAAAACAGTATTTTATATCTGCCGGTATCTTGTTAAGACTCTCCGGAAAATACCCTTTTACAATACGCACCTGATCCGGATCTTTCATATGAGACAAAACGGTTGATACATCGGTTTTTGTAAAGTCGGGACAATAGTTCATTTCTGTTTTTTCCGTTCGCAAATCCCTTTCGTCAAATCCTTCAAACGTATCGAACAGAAATAACCTGCGATCAGGAAAGCAGCGATTTATTTCTCCGGCAAATTCACCCCGGAATACGCCTAGTTCGGCACAATCTCCTTTTACCTTTCTCTCATAGATCATCGATGCACATAAGCGCAAAGCCGATAGACGAAGATCAATATGTTCTTTCAGAGAAGATAATGAAATGATCTTTCCCTGAAAGCCAAGCTCATATAACTGTATTCTCTGTTCGAACTGCCTTTTTTCGGAAGCTGCAGCCAGATATATCCAATCCGCTGTATCCTGATTGAACTGATCCGGATGAATGACAGGTATTTCCTCGATTGTCTTACCTGTTTTGCAAAGATCATTATCCAGAAAACAGACAACCTCTGTTTCTTTCGGAAGCCAGTTTATTAACATCTTTCCGGCTTGTCCGGCGCCGAATATCGCAGCTTTATGTTTTGTTTTTTGATGATACATACGAACCAGCTTTTCTGCATCTTCCGGCGTATCGGCATCCATGACACCTGCCGCATCGTTTCCTGAAAGATAGTAGACCTGATCCTTGCGCAGTTCATCCAAAGCACCTTTTAAACCGCGGTTACCCCGATATTCTATCAATTGCGGAATACAGGATGTTCTGATCAAAATCGGATGTCCGATTCTTCCGCTACAGACCGGAAGGATGACGTCCTCCTTATGTGACAGTTCTTCTAAAATCGTATATTCATCAAAAAGAGGCACATCAACAGGTGTGAAAAAAAACCTGTCGCAACGATCTTTCAGATAATGCAATCCGATCTTCACCGAATCGAACATCTGGGTTGTGGCAAAGTTATTGTTGTGGAGGAAGGTTACAGGATATTCTTTGACGGAAGCTCTTGTCTCTTCTGCAAGATATCCGGTAATAACGACAATCTCCTCCGGATGAATCAATGAAAAACGCCTTAAAATATGCTGAAGAAACGTATACTCTCCGATCTTTTTCAGCTGTTTGGGTTCTCCCATCCGTTTCGACATACCGGCAGCTGTAATCAGCACCCCGATCCGTTCCTTCTTCATTCCTGCTCCTTTTTTCGTCAATAGTAAAAATCACCGCTTTTTCCGCCTGTCTTCTTTACAAGACGGATATCTTCGATAACCATGCGTTTGTCAATTGCTTTGCACATATCATAAATCGTTAAAAGAGCAGTACTGACACCGGTCAGTGCTTCCATTTCAACACCTGTTTTCCCGATCGTTTTGATTGTGCAAATAGTAGTAATGGTTCCCTCTCCGGGATCTGTTTCAAAATGAATGTCGGCATTGCTCAAAGGGATATTGTGGCACATAGGAATTAACTCAAATGTGCGTTTTGCAGCTGTAATGCCGGCTACCTGAGCTACTGTAAATACATCACCTTTTTTGATTTTGTGACCGAGAACCGCATCCATTACTTCTGTTGAAACACGGATTGTTCCCTTCGCTGTAGCTGTACGGACCGTATTATCTTTATCGCTGACATCAACCATCCGGGCATTGCCTTCCGCATCAAAATGTGTGAATTCCATGCTCGTTCCTCGCAACTTTAAATTAATTATAAACGATACTGTAATTATTTGTTAAGAAATATGTATGAATGTATAAAAAGGCTTCTGTCTTTCATCAACAAAAGCCTTATTTCATCAGTCAGCAGCAATCATAACCGAAGTGGATTTAATGATTGCAACAGCTTCAACGCCTGCAGCCAGTTGTAACTGTTCTGCAGCTTCTTTGGAAATAATTGCGGTAATACCTGTATCCTCTGCAATATCCAGTTTGACAATCGCCATCAGGTCATCTTTGGAAACAGATGAAACTGTTCCGGACAACTGGTTACGTGCACTCATTTGTTGAGGGGTATTTGCGATCATGACTTCCGTCGCTTTAATGACAGCGACAACCTTTTTCCCGATTTCAATTTTGAGATCTCTGACGGAATCTGCGGTAATAACAGCGGTTATTTTGTTTTCTCCGGCGGTTACTTTAACAATTCCCATAACCCCTTCACAACGCACTTCACTGACAATACCGCGGATTTTGTTTCTTGCACTTAACATTCTTATTCCTCCTCTTTCAGCAGCAAAACATCCTGTTCATTGAAACCGATGATTTCCGGTAGTTTTGTTTCCATGTTGGCAGATGGAATCTTCCACCAGATATCGGAGCTGTCGGATTTTTGATTCAGAAAACGAAAACGTACTATATATTCAAATGTATCCTCCAAGCTTCCATGATACGTTATCGGATACATCAATTGTTTATCTTTTCCGAAATGATGTGCTTTAATACCGATGTGGGTAATATCCATCGGTATTTCTTTCTCCATATGGATTGTTATGCCCCATTCTTCAACTGCCAGTTCATGACTGGACAGCGGTTTAACCCTGACAATATTTTTACAGCCGATCAGTCTTGCGGCTGAAACATATTCCGGATTTCTGTATAATTCTTTGGTCTTTTTAAACACCGGTAAATGCCCGTTGTCCAGAACACCTGTACCATCTGCCATGCGGTATGCTTCATCACGGTCATGTGTAACCATGATCACCTGAGAACTGTATGCATTCAACAGTTCTTTCATCTCCATCTGCAGCTTTTCTCTGAGATGAGAATCCAAAGCCGCAAATGGTTCGTCCAGAAGCAGAAGCTCAGGACTGCTCATTAAGATTCTCGCTAAAGCCGTGCGCTGCTGCTGTCCTCCGGAAAGCTGAAACGGATATTTCTCTTCCTGTCCTTCAAGACGCATCAGTTGTAACATTTCTTTGAGCTTCCGGTTCTTTTCCTCCTGATTCCTGTTTTTATACAGGCTGATCAGTATATTTTCTGCAACCGTCATATTGTTGAAAAGAGCATAATTCTGAAAGAGATAACCGACTTTTCTCTCTTGTGGCGATAGGTCGATTTTCTTTTCATCATCAAACAAAACCCTGCCGTTTAACGCAATATATCCCCTGTCCGGTTTTTCCAGCCCGGCAATACATTTGAGTGTCATGGACTTACCGCTTCCGGAAGCCCCTAACAGACAAATGAAATGATCCTCACAGGTAAAATCAACATCCAGTGTGAAATGAGGAAGTTTCTTATAAATCCTGACAACCAGACTCATGCCTTCCTCCCCTTTTCCAGCATATTCACCGTCAGCAATACAACAGCGGATATCGCTAGATTAATCAAAACCCACCGGTAAGCCAATGCATCATTTCCCGTTCTCCACAACTGATATACCGTGGTGGAAATGGTTGCGGTTTTTCCGGGTGTATAACCGATCAGCATGCTTGTAGCGCCATACTCACCTAAAGCTCTGGCAAAAGCCAGAACAATACCGGCAATAATACCCTGCCTGCAGGCAGCCATCTTAATATGCCAGAAGATAAAGGCATTAGATAAACCCAATGTCTTTCCGGCATACGTCAGATCTTCATCATAACTTTCAAATGCACCTCTTGCGGTACGATACATTAACGGAAAGGAAACCACCACCGCAGCCAGTATACCTCCCTGCCATGTCATAATAAAAGAAATACCGTACTTCGCTAACCACATCCCCAGAGGACGTTTAACGCCGAATACCCGCAACAGAAAATAACCGCATACCGTCGGCGGTAATACCATGGGCAAAGTCAGGAAAACATCCAGAATACCTTTCAATATCTTTGGAAGACGGGCGATATATTCGGCAAGGAAGATACCCAAAAAGAATACGATCACACTGCTGATCGCAGCTATACGCACCGAATTCCATAATGGGTACCATTCCATGACTTTCCTCTTTCTTACTCCGGTTTAGAGAAACCGATCTTCTTAAATATCTCCATTGCCTCATCTGATTGCAGATAATCGAGATACGCTTTTGCCTCTTCAGCA
>JAFYCG010000156.1 GCA_017539825.1 Solobacterium sp.
CTTCGGATCAGCGAGTTCGCCGTTGGATGTGACACCGTCTTCTGTGCCGCCGATGCCGCCAACTTCGCACTCAACGGAAATACCGCGGCTGTGAGCCAGAGCGATGATTTCCTTGGACTTAGCAATGTTCTCATCGATGTCATAGTGAGAACCATCAAACATAACGGATGTGAATCCAGCTTCGATGCAAGCCTTAGCGCCTTCATATGTGCCATGGTCGAGATGCAGAGCTACCGGAATTGTGATGCCCATGGAATCATGGAGATCTTTAACCAGGTCAACAACCATCTTGTAGCCGCCCATGTATTTAGCAGCGCCTTCAGATGCCTGAATGATAACAGGGCTGTTAGCCTTCTGGCAAGCTGTCAGAATGCACTTTGTCCATTCAAGATTGTTTGTGTTGAATGCAGGAATCGCATAATGGCCTTCATAAGCCTTGTCGATCATTTCTTTTGCAGAAACTAATACCATAAGATTATAAATCCTCCTAATTTTCTATAATAATATTCTAGCCCTTTTTCGTTTTCTTGAAAAGAGAAAAAAAGAATCAAATTATGATTCTCATGAATTTGATTCTTTTCAGTATGCGTCTTCTCCGCTAGGTACATCCCATCCGCTTTCTTCGAGCTGTTCCTCTTCTTCATCATCCTCAAGCTCAATTTCGCTTGTGTCAATATGAACCTCTTCAAATTTCCGGCGATTACGCAAATCCCATTTGTTCTCCGGGAAGGATGCAAAGCGATTATCCAGCATCAGCTCTGAGTAAAACTGGCTCTTTTTACGTCTTTGCTTTTCCTCAGGAATTTCCATTATGGCAGCCACTTCATTCCATAATTTCAAAAATTCCATCTCCATCTTTTGAGCGGATAGGCAGTTGTAGGCTACGTCAGTCATTGTTTGGTTGTAACTCATTGTAAATCTTCTCCTTCGATAACCTTTTATGACAAATATTCATATCTCACATTTGCTAAGAGATAATAAGTCATGTTTAGAAACATGTCAATCATTTTTTAATTTTGTTGTGACAATTCCCACGTTATTGTCTGATACAAAACCAATTCTTCCCCTGAAAGAATGCGGTATGTAACAATCCATTTATCTTTGGTTTTTGTGATGTTTTCTGTTTCTGCATGCAATACCATATCACCATATTCGGAATGAATCAAGCATTCATTTGTCACATTCATGCATAAAGTTGTAAAAGACGCCGTATCTCCGTGTCTTTCCATCACAACACTGTCATCTTTGAAAGTAATTACATGTTTTGTTTTCCGGTCATTTTCGAAATAGGAAAGCTGATCGTTCTTCAGGATGCCGACTGTATCCACGAAGAGTTCCTGTTGATTTGCGAGAAGATCCCGACGGTACATTTTTACTCTGATCCGCATGGAAAGAACACCTTTTCATCATCAAGTGTCGGTCCGTGAATCAGACTGTAGACAATATTTGATGCATTGGACAGATCGCGCAATGTGCCGTTTTTCATCTGTACGCTGATTGTTTCCGAAGATTCATCCGTATAGGGAATATAGGGATTCTGCTGGACGGAGTCCATCCCCCAGTAATACTTCAGATCATATCCGTTTTTGCGCAGTTCTTTTCTTCTCAGCGTATTTTGCGGATCATCACGATCGGCATACTCAAAGAGATTTCGGTCTCTGATTCTTTGGGCCAGATCTTTGACAACCGGATCCTCATGTTCCGTCAATACCTCAAAAGCATAGCTGCATGTATTTTCATCCAGCTTGAAGTAAGAGGACAGGGAAATCTTCTTCCTTGTCAGGATCGGCTGCAGCAATGCATCCACGGCAGGATATCCGGTTTCACCAAGATCCTTCAGGCGGCGGAAAATCGCATGCAGCATGAACTCATAACTTCTTGCCACCGGATGATAATAGATCTGCCAGTACATGTGATATCGTGCCATGATATAGTTTTCTACCGCATATACACCACTTTGTTTGACAACCAGCCTGCCTTCCTGCACGCGCAAAGTACGCAGAATTCTTTCAATGTCAAATTCTCCGTATTTGGTTCCGGTAAAATAAGCATCTCTCAGCAGATAATCCATGCGGTCTGCATCCAGCTGGGAGCTGATCAGCTGTGACATCAAAGGATTTTCACTGGTATGACGGATGACATCCGCCACCTCTTTTGAAAGACCCTCTGCAGCATTCTCCAGAATCTTTGTGATTTCGGTATCTTCCTCGATGATGCGGCAGGTAAACACTTCATGCGAAGTATTTGTCACGCTTTCAAAGGCATGGCTGAAAGGCCCGTGACCGACATCATGCAGTAGTCCCGCCAACATGACAACCATCTTTTCTCTTTCATTCAGGCTTTCTTTCAGTCCTTCGATTTCATTGACCATTCTGCGGACAATTTCATAAACACCCAGAGAATGCGCAAAACGGGTATGTTCGGCACAATGGTAAACCATGTATGCCCCGCCCAGCTGGCGGATTCTCCTGAGTCTTTGAAACCAGGAGCTGTTGATCACATCCCAGATCACCATGTATTCCACATGAATGTATCCGTGAATCGGATCTCGTAATACTTTTACTTCATTTGTTTTTTCAAACATATCATTCCTTTTCTTCCAGAAGGACAACAGCTGTTGCCATTACCCCTTCTCTTCGTCCTACAAAGCCAAGCCCTTCCCCTCTTGTCGCCTTGATGGAAACACGCCCGATTTCACAGGAAAGAGATGCAGCGATCGTTTCCCGCATCTTCTGAATATGCGGTGCCATCTTCGGCTTTTCGATCATGACAAGTGCATCTACATTGCCGATTCTGTAGCCACGCTCATCCATCATCCTGGCAACTTCCTTCAGGATGATCTGTGAATCCACGCCTTCCCATTTAGGGTCTGTATCCGGAAACCAGTGTCCGAGGTCACCTAATGCCAATGCACCTAAAACGGATTCCGCTATCGCATGGGTCAATGCATCCGCATCACTGTGTCCAAGAAGTCCTAAATCGCTCTCAATTTCCACACCGCCCAGAATCAGTTTACGATTTTCCACAAGACGGTGAATATCTGTTGAGTGTCCTATTCTCATCATTATTTTTCCCCTGATTGTTTACAAATATTATACACAAAAATGCTATAATGGTCGCATGGAAATACAGTTGCCTTCTTATGTCAGCACACTGATGCTGCAGCTTCAGAAACATGGTTATGAGTGTTATGTGGTAGGCGGTGCAATACGCTCTGTGCTTTTAGGTTTGCCTGTACATGATTACGATCTGACTACAGATGCACTTCCTGAAGAGATGAAAAAAGTCTTCCAGGATTATCACACCATCGAGACCGGATTGAAGCATGGAACACTGACGGTCATGTCTGATCATCATCCGATCGAAATCACAACCTATCGCAAGGACAGTGAATACAGTGACCACCGCCATCCCGATGGCGTAACCTTCTCTAAAACGGTGATGGAAGATTGTGCAAGAAGGGATTTTACCATTAACGCAATGTGTTATAACGAACAGGAAGGTCTTCTGGATTTTTTCCATGGACGTGAAGATCTTACCGATAAAATTCTGCGCTGTATCGGTGATCCTTACCAGAGGTTTAATGAGGATGCCCTGCGTATTCTGCGAGCCTTGCGGTTTGCGGCAAGACTTGGTTTCACCATTGACCCGCAGACAAAAAAAGCAATTCTTGATCTCAGGGAAACGCTGGATTATGTGTCCCGGGAAAGGATCCATGAAGAACTGGCAGGTTTTCTCGAAGCAGGTGATTGTGCAGGCTATCTGCAGGAATACAAATCCGTGTTTGCAGTATTTCTGCCATGGGTAAAAGATACAAATGAAGACGAATGGAAATTGACGGCGGAAAGGATCGATGCAGCTCCTGCAGATCCTTTGGTCCGCATGGCTGTCCTTCTATCCTGCTATGCTGCCGATCCGAAAGAAACCCTGGAGAAATTAAAGTATTCCACCAATGAAAAAAACAGGATTCTCAATATGATTCAATATCAGAAAATGCCTGTTAACGATAGAATTTCAATTCGGAAAGTACTGAACAAAATCAACAATCCTTTTCCGGTTTTCCTGTCTTATAAAAAATCATTATACCCCGATACCGACGAAAAGCATGCATTGGATATTTATGAAACCGTTCTGGAAAACAACGACTGTTTCTCCTTAAAAGCGTTGGCAATCAACGGAAATGACATCAAAAATGCCGGCATGAAAGGACCGGAAATATCCGCATCTTTGAACTGGTGCCTGCAGCAGGTAATCGAAGAAAAACTGCCGAATGAAAAAGCTGCTCTTATGCAAGCTCTTTCTGATAGGCAATCCGCGGATCCGTCCCTCTGATATAGACTTTTCCGCATCGGTGAAAACCGTTTTTGATCAGAAATCTCTGCATGGAGAGATTATCTTCATGCGTATCCATGCGGATATTATGAAGATCTGTTTCACCTGCAAGCTGATATGCATATTCCAACAGGGAAGAGGCCAAGCCTTTTCCCTTTTCTGATGCTTTCAAAGCTATGCGGTGAATGACGATATAGGGATCATCATTCAGCCATTTTCCTTCAATCCGGATATAATCCGGATCCGCTTTTGTGATGATTGCAGCAGTCCCGATTACGCTTTCCCCTTCTTCCAGAACATAGGAAAAACCGTTTTTCATATCCTGTAAAATCGTTTCTTCATTGGGATAACCGTTCTGCCATTGCGGTATGTTGTTGGTTTTAAAATATGCTTTTGCTTCATTGATGATTTCCATCACGGAAGCCATATCTTTTTCTTCTGTTTTTCTGACTTTTTTCATATGTGATATCCCTCAA
>JAFYCG010000157.1 GCA_017539825.1 Solobacterium sp.
ATTGTTTGTCCTGATAAGATACATTCCCGATTTTTGAAGTGGAAGGCAGCAGTGTTTTTCCAAGGGTCAGCGGTTTCATCACTGACTTTGTTGTTTCTGCGGGCTGATCAAAATCCAGCCAGGAAACAGAATACATGCCCATGTAGCTGTTATCAGCAATGGTCAGGGCTAATCCTCTGTGTCCGTCTGTAATCAGGTAATAATCCCATTCCTTGATACGGAGATGATTGGCATGGACTCTTTCTCTCTGATAGGTTCTGATCAGGGATCTAGCCCATCCGGCATCCTGTAATCTTCCTGTTTCATCAAGAAGATTGCCTTTGGTAATGATTTCTTTCTGCATAATATAAATCTCCAATTGATTAACTCTATTATAGTATAATCATCTGTACTTGCGAACAGACAAAAAACGGAATCTCTTCCGTTGTATCATGGTTATTCCGTTTTCTGATGGACAGGCAGGATTTCTTTTCTTTCTTCACTGTATTCTTCGATCAGTTTTTTCAGATTCTCAATTTCCTTTTGC
The DNA here is from genome assembly GCA_017539825.1 of Solobacterium sp. GTDB lineage: Bacteria > Bacillota_I > Bacilli_A > Erysipelotrichales > Erysipelotrichaceae > Bulleidia. The sequence continues at coordinate 527 of JAFYCG010000157.1, forward strand.
CTGATCGCAAAGTCTTTTTCCAGTCTGGTCAAAGCATTTTCCAATATCTGTGTTCTTTCATCATTTTCCCCGTTTATCAGCATTTTGATTTCTTCAATCTTTAATCCTGCTTCCCTGTATTGTATGATGCACTTCAACTGCTGATAGCCGGTTTCATCATATAGTTTTGTCTTTCTCTGCCCGATTCTTTCAATTGGCTTCAACAATCCGCTTTTGTCATAATAAAACAGTGTTTTTCTGGTGATGCCGAATATCTGTTCCAGATCCGCTCCTGTATATAGTTTCTTGTTTTTACATTTCTTTTCCATCCTGCTGTCCTCACAATATTGAATTGACGCCATTGTAAGACCGTTCCCTGTGGAACGGACAAGTATTATTTTTGATTCCTTGTATTTGCATTATCTTTCTGCTCTTTAATCAGCTGATGCAGGTTTTCGATTTCCTTCCTTTTGAGGGCAAAATCTTTTTCAAGCCTGTCTAATGCTTTTTCGAAAATCTCTGTTTTCTTCAGGCATTCTCCATTCATCAATAGACGTATTTCCTCTATCCTTAATCCGGCATCCCTGTATTGCAGTATCTTTTCCATCCGGTTATATCCTTCTTCATCATATACTTTGATGCGTATTTGTCCGATTCTGTCCACCGGTTTCAATAAACCTGCTTTATCATAGTAAAACAGCGTTTTTCTTGTGATCGAAAACATGCGACACAGATCTGAACTAAAATAATATTTCTTTTCATTGTGTTCTGCATTTTCCATATTCTGTTCCTTTTCTGCAAATAGAATACGTTTCCCGGGGAACAGAATACATACCCAAGTTTTCGGCATAAAAAAAGCGGATCTTATTCCGCTTCCTTATCGTGCAAATCCTTTTTTCTGTTTTCAACAGCCTTTTGAAATTCTTCTTCCGAATGTCGTAATATGCCGTTTTGAAAATCATCATCGTTATCAAAGATTTCTTCAAAAGCAATCCGATTAATATATCCGCATTTGCGGCATTGCCATGCATCAAGATGATCATCAAATCCTTCCTGTTCATTCAGATGTGCTTCACATGCATCACAATACCATTCAATCCCCGGAAATCTTTTCTCCAGATCATCTCCCGTATAATAGCTTTCATATTCTTCGGAAAACAGAAGATATTTCAGTTTATCCGTAATTGTTCCGAATTCACTGTGTGCCTTGTTTCTCGGAACCCAGGAACTGTTGAACATCCGGGTAATTCTTCCTGCCTCATTCCGCAGAAGACTTCCTGTTAATAACCATAGATAGGCATTTACAACACCTTCAAAAGTGTACTTCAATAATTCATAAAACGTATTATAGATGATCTGATCAATGGTCTCATTATCCATCGGAAAAGGCACATTATCCTTTTCCCATTCATCCATTCCGTCATATTTTTCGGCCAGATCGATACAGAAATCGTACAGGATGTGATGGAATGTACTGATCTGTTCATCATTCATCTGACCAATCATAAACGCTGTATGCTCAGTAAGCTGTATGACCGGATCCATTTCATTGACGATTCTGCGGGATACATGCTTCTGGATCAGCTCAGCTGTTTTTCTTTCCTTTTCGTGATTGCTTCTGGCCGTTCCTACCAGCCTTCCGGTAATCTGTGCGATTCTTTTATCTCCCTGAGCATACAGGTAATCATGGTATCTTGAAGCGAATATCGTATATTTCTGATCATCATAAACCGGTTCTTCCTTCCGCTGGCCATCACCCTCCCTGATTTCGACAATCATGCCTGGGAACCATGTATGTATTAAATCCAGTTGTTTTGGCACAGGCAGGGATACTACACTGTAATACATCTCAGCAACATAGCCAAACCGCAAATCAATATCCATATCCTTTTCCATCGCTTTCCTCTTTTTTTAGTATATGTTTTTATCCGGATGATAATAAATCAAAATCATGATAAAAATGAGCATTCGCTCATTTTTTCATTTTCGGATCTGTCACAAAATCCCTGTATCTGAAATAATCATTACGGAAGATCAAAGAACTGATGTTAAACAGGTTCTGCACTTCTGTAGTCTTTGCTTCAACATAGGAACTGTCAATTTCAGCTGTTTCATCAAACGGTGCAAAATAACCGCTGCTCATATAATAGATACCCTCTTCACTGATCCAGTCTCCGTTAGGAAAATAGATCAGTTTTTCTTTTTCACCGAAATAATCGGTGCCAAGATAAATGCGCGGATCATAATTCATGTTGAAAAGATTGAACACAGTCGGAAGAATATCAAAGGTGCTGTTGATTTCATCCAGTTTCTTCTGTCCCAGTGTTTTGGAATAGATGACAAACGGTGTTCTGTCTTCATTCAGACCTTCGCGTTTATCGAGTTCGAAGGTATAATCTGCAATCGTATTTAAATCGGTTTTTAACGGATGATGATCTGCAAAGAAGACAATGGTTGTATTTTCCAGTTTTCCGTGCTCTTCCAGCTGCTGAAGCAGATATTCCATAGCCTTGTCCAGTTCAATGGACTTGGAAATATATCTTTTGACATTCATCGGATAATCCGGATGAATTTCGTTAATCTGCGGAAGATAACGATTCCCCAGTTCACTATCCTGATCATAGGGGAAATGGGTTGAACTTGTCACATAAAGTGTCATGAATTTATCTTTATCAATAAATTCATTGATGGTTAATTCAATCATTTCCTTATCGCTCGGCCATCCTTTAAACAGCGTATACTTCTGATCATCATAGTTCAGATATACTTCACAACCCGAATTTGCATACCATACCCTTCTGTCATAGAATTCATCTTTCCAGTTATGATAGGCACTGGAATAATATCCCTGATTTTCAAAGATCTGGAAAATGGCATTGGGGAACTGGTTGTTGGCATACTGGTTTGGCGTACAGACATCACTTTCGGGAATTAAAGAGACCTGAGAAATGAACTCTGATTCTCCCGTTGTACAGCTGTACTTCGGCGTGTAATGGTGCGTGAAATCCCAGCCTTCTTCCTTCATCATCCATAAAGTCGGTGTCAGCTGTTCATCCAGTGCCATATAATCAAATGCTTCAATCATGATGTAAATCAGATTCTGTCCTTCCAGAATGCCAGTCATCTCATTGTAATCACTGTATTCTCTTTGCATCAGAAACTGATCGACGATCTTAATCTTTTCATTTTCTTCCGCTTCCATTGCTGCAATCCAGTCGGTATCATCCATCTCGCGATGTATCTCTTCTTCGATTTCCTCTTCAGGTACAACGGTTTCCTCAGGCTGTACAATCGTTTCTTCTGTCGGTTCAGGCGTGGACACAGGCATTTCAATAGTCAGATCCTCTTCCGTATTGATCGAAAGAAAATCCCTGAGAAGAAAGCGGCTTAAACCAAATTCCCGTAATCCTTTTTCAATATATTTCGGATTGTCATAAAGGCTTCTTAAACCGTTCCTGCTGACAAAATATCCTGAAAAAAGATGCATCAGAACTGCTGTACAGACAAGGATGATCCTGTTTCGGATTGCGGTTTCCTGATCCTCCTTTTTCTTTAGAAGATAGACCGTATAGACAACAGAAGGCAGAAAGACAAGATAATACTGCGGTTTCAGAATCGCAATAAACTGCGGCACAAAATCGAAAACCCTGCCCAGCATGCCGGTCGATGCATGAACCGATGTATAATTTCCCATCATATTCTTCATGCCGAGCTGTATGATTGCATATAAGCCGATCACCCAGGAAGAAAAACCCAGGATGATTTTTTCCCCTTTTGAAGGAAGAAATGAAGCAAAAGCAGATAACAGCATGCAGATCGACATGGAAGATACGGCAATGTATCCGATGCTGCTCTGTAATGTTTGAAAACTCATGCATTGAAACAAAACTTCAATACATATAAGCACAAGAAAAAGCTCGCATGCATTCTGCAACGGCAAGCTTCTCCAAAATGATTTAATTTTTCCGGCAAGACCTTTCATGAGATCAGATCTCTTCCTTCTTCAAGGCTTCTACAACATCCAGAAGACTGTCATAAACACCTGCAGCGATCGCACGGATTTCCTCTGTAGGCTGATTCATGTCAGGAATCATGATTGTACGGCTTCCTGCAGCATAACCGGCTTTGACACCGTTAAAAGCATCTTCAAATACATAGCATTCCTTCGGATCAATACCGATCATTTCCGCTGCTTTCAGGAATACATCCGGCTCCGGTTTTCCATGGGCAACATTCTGTCCGCTGATAACAGCATCAATATATCCTACCGTATTTGTATTCTTCAGATTTCTTCTGATCATCTCTTCGGAACTGCTGGATGCTACCGCAATCTTAACACCATTCTCTTTGAAATATTCCAGAATTTCATGAATGCCTTTTTTCTCCGGGACAAATTCAGCCAGATCCTCATGCACTCTGCGAATGCAGTCTTTCGCAATCGGATTTCCGTTTTCTACATGATAGAATTTTTCGATGACTTCATCCATCAGTCTGCCTGAAGTTCCGCTGATGGATTTGGAGAAAGCAGGATCCAGTGTGATACCCATTTCTTCTGCAATCAGTTTCCAGTTTTTCTGCCAGACCTGTTCCGTATCAAACATCAGTCCGTCCATATCGAATATTGCACCTTTTAACATAATCAACTCCTTTGTATGCATGTATTGTATCATATTAGCAACTTATACGTGTGTACATATTTTTGAATCGTAGTATAATTTTAATATATTATAGGAGGCATTTTATGTTAAGAATAGGCATGCTGACAAGCGGTGGTGATTGTCAGGCGCTGAATGCTGCGATGCGCGGCGTTTTCAGAACGGTTAACAACTTTTCCAAAGAGCCTGTAGAATTCTATGGATTTGAAGACGGGTACAAAGGATTGATTTACAGCCGTTTCCGCATCTTAAAGGATGATGATTTCACAAATATCCTGACCATTGGCGGAACAATGCTGGGTACAAGCCGTGTTCCGTTTAAGACAATTCGTGAACCGGATGCAGACGGTGTAGATAAGGTTGAAGCAATGAAACAAACCTACCACAAATTGCAATTAGACTGTCTTGTTATGCTCGGTGGAAA
>JAFYCG010000158.1 GCA_017539825.1 Solobacterium sp.
ATTGAAACCGAGAACTATGCAGAAGGATGGAGAAGCAATATGTCTGCGAAGATCAGACCGTATGTGAAATGTGCGGTATTCGCTCTTGGCGGTATTCGTCATCCGGATGTGGCAGATAAGATATTGGACTCCGGTATAGCTGATTTTATCGTCATGGGCAGACAGCTGATCTGTGATCCGGATTACTGCAGAAAAGTGGAAGAAGGAAGAGAAGATGAGATCCGCTATTGCATCTCCTGTTCAAGAGGCTGTTATGGAGAATTGTCCAATGACAGATTTATATCCTGTGCTTTGAATCCTGAAACTGGTCATGAATATGAACTGCACTATGGAAATGAGAACAAGGAACCGAGAAATATTGTCATTGTGGGTGGTGGTATTGCCGGAATGCAGGCGGCAATCACTTCTGCTAAGCAAGGATATCACGTAACACTGTTTGAGGCTTCCGATAAGCTTGGCGGACAGATTGAACTTGCTTCCAAAGGAATCAATAAATCCAGAATCCAGTGGGTCTATGACTATTTCAGCGGTGAAGTCTATCGTCAGGGTGTAAAAATCGTTTTGAATAAGAAGGCGGATATTGAGACAGTTAAGGCATGCAGACCGGATTATGTATTTGTCGCTACCGGATCACTTCCGTTTAATCCTCCGATTACAGGAGTGGATAAGACAGTGTGTGCATGGGATGTTCTTCAAGGAACAAAAGCAATTCCGCAAAACCAGACAGCAATCGTTTTAGGAGGCGGAACAGTCGGTGTTGAAATTGCAGAGATGCTCAGGGCTGCAGGAAATGAGACATATATCATTGAAATGATGGGTGCTATCGCAACTGCACTGGAACCATTCCATCTGACAGATGTTTTGGCTGGTATTGCGAAAGATGAGCATATGCATGTATTGACAAATTCTAAAGTTACCGCTGTAACAGACACAGGTGTAACATATGTGAATAACGGTGAAGAAAAGACAGTAGAAGGCAGTTTCATCGTATCTGCATTCGGACAGAAACCAGCAGGAAAAGATCTTGTGGCAGAGTTAAAGGCAGCAGCAATTCCATTTACTACTGTAGGTGATGCAAGAAAAGTAGGAAACTTCTTCTCCGCAACAACAGATGCCTATCTGAAAGCAATTTCTATTCGCTGATCCTAAATACATACAGAAATGAAGAACGGGCTGATCAGCCCGTTCTTTTTAATAACCAAGTTTTTTATTAACGATATTCTCCAATGGTTTCTTTTGCAGATAGTTCATTAAATTGTCATAGAAGATGTTTATTACCTTGTCAAAAGTAACCTGTGCATTAAATCTTCCGGAGATGTGCGGTGTGATGTATACATGTTTTGTGTTCCATAACGGATGGTTTCGCGGAAGCGGTTCGGGATCCGTGACATCCAGACATGCACCGCTCAGATATTCTTCCTTCATGATCTTATAAAGGGCATCTGTGACAATGGCGGTACCTCTGCCGACATTGATGAGGATTGCACCTTTTTTCATCTTTCTTAATCTTTCTTCATCAAACAGATGAATGGTTTCTGCTGTCTCAGGAAGAGAGAGGACAACGATATCACATTCCGGAAGGATTTCATCCATGTTTTCCATGGTATACATCTTTTTAACATAGTCCGGTGTATCATGAACGGATCTTCTGACACCATAGACCTCTGCACCTAATGCATGCATCTTCTTTGCAAAATTGGATCCGATATCACCCATGCCTACAGAGAGAACCTTTGAAATAGATAAAGTGTTAACACCGCCAAGATTCGTGAAGTCATGATTTCTCTGTACTTCAATGTATCTCGCTAAATTTTTCATGACCATGAAGGCACAACCGAGCATGTGCTCAGAGATTGCTTCTCCATAAGCACCTGAGGCATTGGTTAAAATGACTTCCTCTCTTAAATCACTATAGGTATTTGCTCCTGCAGAATCCAGCTGGATCCATTTCAATGTGTCACATGTATTCAACAGGGATAGCGGCAGGTTTCCCAGGATGACTTCAACATCTTTCAGGTCTTCTTCGGTAACGGTTTGTATTTCCTTGAATGTAATATCTGCATCAGGAATAGATTGAAATCTTGCTTTTGCCTCTTCGGGAACAGGCGTTACAAATAATACTTTTACCATTTTGATTACTCCTTGCATTCATCTTACCATGAAATGTACACTTTTTGAAAATTGTGTGCTTAAACACTGTCAAAATGAATTATGATATTTGTATAAACCGGGAGGATTTATTTATGTTGAAACAAATTAAGTGGAGTTCCATTCCTGATGTCCGTGGGATATATCGTTGCAGGTGTTTTGCTTGGTGGTTTATCCGGAAGTCAGTGCAAATATCATCTGTTATGTGGCAGGTGTTGCAGCTTGTGTATTCGGAGTTGTCAGCCTGACGACATATTTTCTTCTGGATCTGAAAGACAGCCTTTTCAGAAATGAATTTGCGGTTGGTGTCATGGCCATTATTGCTGGTATCCTGATGATTGTCAAAAGGGACTTATTGTTTGATCTTGTACCGATCATCATGGGTCTTGTGATTGTCACAAGCGGTTTTACCAAACTGCAAAGAGCGGTTGTTGCCCATCGCATCCATTATGAAAAAGCCATGGTTTATACAGGTCTTGCATTGATTTCCATTGTACTGGGTCTTGCGATCATGTTCTTCATGAGCGGAAATACCGCACAGAACATTCTGTTTATCACCATAGGTGCAGGATTGATTTATTGCGGTGCTTCAGATTTAATCATCACACTGTTCTTAGCCAATAAGTTTCATCAGTTCCTGGAGATGTTCGGCAAGGAACCCGAACCGCAGACGATTATTCCTGAGCCTCCTGTTACAGAGGAATCAGATACTTTGCCTGAGGAATAGTGTTTTCCTTTTCAATCTCTGTGAAATCCGTTAGAATAATTGCCTGGGAGGTAAACTGATGTGGAATGACTGGCTGAAAATCGGTCCATTGACAATACATGGCTATGGGGTGATGATAGCGATCGGCATCCTTGTTGCTTTCTGGCTTGCAGAAAAACAGGCGGAGAAATACGGACTGGAAAAAGATAGAATCGACAACTTTATTTTCTTTGTGATTATATTCGGTTATGCATGTTCCAAACTGACCTACTGTCTGATTAACTTTCAACAGTTTCTGAAGGA